>JBJHDJ010000131.1:0-6671 GCA_050486485.1 Porticoccaceae bacterium | reverse complement strand
CAACTGATTGGCGGTGCCACTCTGACAGATGGCCCGCTGATAGAGGCCGCTGGCCCCTGGCATGCCCAACAGGGTCGACACCTTGCCGCCGCCGCCGGACTCGCCGAAGATGGTGATCAGGTTGGGGTCGCCACCGAACGACTCGATGTTCTCGCGGACCCATTCGATCGCCGCGATCAGATCCAACTGGCCGGCATTGCCGGAGTGGGCGAAGTCGCCGTCGAACTCGCCGAGGTGGCAATAGCCCATGGCGCCGAGCCGGTGATTGAGAGTCACGACCACCACATCCTGGCGTTCCGCCAGATTGGTGCCGTCCTGGCGCAGGCCGGAACCGCCGCCGATGCTGAAGCCGCCACCGTGCATCCACACCATCACCGGGCGCTTGCGGTTGTCGAGGCCTGGCGTGAACACATTGAGCACCAGGCAATCCTCGCTCTGGGTGGTGGGCACGGTGTCGTCCCTGCCGAAGAAAATCATGAACTCCTCGCCCATGCCGGTCGCCGGATTGGCGCGGGACGCCCCCTGGGGCGCCAGCGGACCCCATTCAAGGCAGTCCCTCACCCCGGCCCAGGGCTCGCGCTTGCGCGGCGCCATGAAGCGGTTTTCCCCGGCGGTGGAAGCGGCATAGGGAATGCCCTTGAAGGCGTAGCTTCCGCCGTCCTGCTTGACGCCGCGGATCTTGCCAAGGCTGGTGTCGAGAATGGGCTCCTTGCTGCCCGGGCCGGACGCCAGGGTAATCAGTGGGCTTGCCAGCAAGCCGCCGCCCAGAATCAATGAAACACCCTTGTTGAAGTTTCTTCTTGAAAGAGTCATTTGCAGCTCCCGTGCTAGAACCTGTGTCATCATGGATTGGCGTGCGCACTGAGCAAATCGCGCCGGCGCCACCCTGGCAGGCTGTTGAAAAACTACCTGCGTTGCCATCGCGGCGTTAAAAATCAGCTCAAAATGCTCATTTTCTCCGTGTAAACTCCGCTTTTTCGCCGATTTTTGCCTTGCGCTGGCTGCCTCGCCTACGTTTTTCAGCAGCCTGCTAGACAAGCAACCTTGTCATGGGGTCCGGGCATTGCAAGGCGCGCATCAACAGCCGAGTTAGTAAACCTGGCCAGTGGGCCAAAGTTTAGCGTCTTTACCTAGATTTACTTTTTCCGGCGCAAGCCCCCGGCGATCACCAATGAATGCGCTGCTGGTAGGCGGCGCGACGCTCGCGAACGAGGATCTGGCGCTGCTCGGCGGTGACCAGGGGGGTCTCCGCCGGCAGGTGGGCGCGCACTTCCTCGATCGCCACCTTTTTCACCTCCGGAATGGGCTGGGCATCGCAGTGGGTCCAGCGGCCCTGAACCACCCCCCGGGGATGGCCGGCGGTATGAAGCCAGTTGGGCACCCCCGGATCCCGCTCCGACACCACCACCCGCAGGATGCCGTCGCTGTCAACGGCGGCCTGGGCATGGTTGAGACTGCTGTGGTTGTTGTACCAGTCGGTGGTCTGGTACAGCTCGGTGGTGAGCAACACAGAGCGGTACTGGCAGTTGGCGGGGTGCCGCGCCTCGATGATCAGGGCCTCGTCGTCCGCCAGGTCGTAGGCCCCCTCGTAGTAGAACTGTCCCTCCAGCAGGCCGTCGATATCGGCGCCGTCCATGATCCGCAAACTGTTGACGAAACCCTGCTGGCGCAACTTCTCCACATGGTCGACGAACATGCCCGCCATCATGGCGGTGACCTGGGGCAACTGCCGCAGGCGCTGCTCCAGCACCTCGGCGCTGGCGCGGGGTTTTTCCGCGGGGATGTCGAGCCGCTCGATGGACAGGGTGGGCTCCCGCTCCGCGGCCCAATCGGCGCTCACCAGCCGCAGCATCAGGCGAAAGGTGGCGGGGTGCAGTTGCCACCAGTCCCCATCGTGGCCCTCGGGCCTTTCCACGCTGAGAATGACATCGAAGTTGCCGTGCTCGTCACTGGCCAGCTCGGAAATTTCCAGGTGGGTGCGCAACCTGCCCACCCCCTCGCCGGCGGCCTCGGCGGACGCCTCGGAGCCGCCCTGGGCGATCACCGCCATGGCGAGATCGCCATGGCGCCCACGCAGCCGGTACACGCCCCCCGGGGTGATCCGCGCCATGCGGTACAGGGTATCGGCATTGGGCTGGCCGACATTGAGCAATTCACCGATGCTGGGCAAGAACACCGGGTGATCCCCGTAGGAGCCTATGGCGGTGATGGCGGAACTGGTGAACGCCTGGAGCACCAGCCGCGCCACCTCCTGCTGGATCCGGGGGTCGCGGGCCATGGACTCGGGGAGGCGGGCCAACAGCTGCCCCGGCAGGGTTTCCAGCTCCCCGATCATCTCCGCCCAGCCGGGCACCGCCAGCGGCTCGTCCGCGGGCGAGGCCAGGGAGGCGCTGCCCAGAACGCCGACGAGCAGCGCGCTGGCAACCGTTTTCGAGAAGCGGCTGACCTTGGATTTTTTCATAATTTCTCCCTGTCGCGTTGGGTGGGCACATACCAGATGGGGGAAGACCAGGCCCGCTCCTGCAGGGTGGCCGGGATATCGTCGGGTAGCGGCAAGCCATGCTCGATGGCCAGCAGGGTGGACCAGCGGGGGGTGGGAATCTCCAGAACCCGCAGGTAGTAAGCCGCCGCCTGGTCCCGGTGGAATTCCGGGTCGCGCCACAGGGCGTGCAACTCGGTGGCACCGATGCGGTTGTCATACAGCCCCGTCTTCAGGTCGACACTGTTACCGACCGGTGGCAGTTGGCCGCTGGCGGGGTCTGGCTGGCGATCCCCGGCCCACACCACATCGAACACTTTCTCCCGGTGCTCGCCGTCCTCCAGCCATACCTTGACGACCTGCACCCTGTCCAGGGCGGCGCTGTCGGGATCCTTCAGGGCCCACACCAGGAAGTTGGGCACGGCATCGCCGCCGGGGGCGGCGGTCAGGTTGCCACCCATGGGCACGCCAGCCCCGTAGCCGGTGGCCACCCAGTCCCCACTCATCAGCACTTCCGGACTGAAATCCCAGCCGCCGAACAGCCGCACGCGAATCTGCGGCCCGGAGGTGGCGAACACCTCCCGACGGCGCAGGGCATCGTAGAGATGCTCCCGGGTGTTGCTTTCCGCCCACACCCCGGTGAGGGTGCCGGAGCTGGCCACGGTGGCGTTCAGTCCGGTGTGGGGGTCGCTGGACAGGGCCGGGTCGAGAACGATGGCTGCCTCGTCCCGGTCCGGGCGGCCTCCGCCAATGTTCATGCGCCCGGTGTCGCCGGCGTAGCCCCCTTCGTCCTCCAGGGCCAGACCGCTGTGCAGGTCTGAGCCGCCGACGAAGCCGAATTTGTAGGGGTTGGCCCCCACCCGTTCCTCGATCACCAGCCCCCGCCCCAAGGCCTCGCGCATATAGGATCCTGGCACCCGCCCATCACGGGGCGGCAGGGTGAGCATCTTCTCGAACAATTCAAAGCTGGCGAACTCGTCCTGTGGCGAGAGAATGGGGTGGGTTTCCGAGGTGCCCTTGTTCTGGGCGATTTCACTCAGTGGCTCGTTCAAGGCCCGGCGTTCGGCGTAGACCCGGTCGATGGGCTCGCCATCCAGCCGCACCCAGTCGAACATCATGCCGTCGCTGGCGTTGCTGTTGTGGGGAATGGCGAGGGCCTCGTGACCCTGCTCGCGGATGGTTTCCAGGTAGGTCCACAGATCCTCGGGATCCCGCGAATCCGCCGAACTGAAGGGAGCGGGCGCCCCGTCGCCGCGGAAAATCACATTGCGGTGCAGGTTGGCGCCGTCGATCATGGCGGTCCATTCGTAACCGATAAAGGTGGTGAACACCCCCGGTTGGTAATAGCGGTTCGCCGCGTCCACCAGCCGCTGCCAGGTATCCCGCCCCACCTGCTCGGGGCTGGGCCCAGGAATGGCCTGCCCCTCCAGTTGGTAGCGGGCGATCTCCATCAGCGCCTCCATGGGGCGGTCGTCGGCGAGCTGTTGCGCTATCCCCTGTCCGAACTCGCTGCGGGAAAACTCGCTGTCCGGGTCATCCAACTGATTGAAAAAACCGATATTCTCGGCGTGATCGGTGATCGCCAGAAAATCCAGGGGCCGCTGGCGCCTCACCGGCTCCCCCAGGTAATCCACGGTGTCGCCCCGCGCGAAGCGGTAGGCGGTGTCGGGATCCACCCGGGTGCCCATCAGCACGAAGGCATCGAAGGAATAGGTGGTGTGCAGGTGCAGATCGCCAAAATAGGCCTGGCGCTGCTGGGGCGGGATGTCCGCGACCCTGTCGGCCAGGGCGCCGAGGGCAATGGCCTGCCCGAGGCAGAGTGCGATCAAGGGGGAGGCAACGGGTTTCATATTAATTCCTGTCGGTTATTCGTTGTTGTTGCTCTCGGCGCTGAATGGACGGGACAGCGAGAGCCGGCTTTCTGTTCAAACAGGGAACACTTCTCCAAGCCGCTCAAAAAACCAGAAGGCGCCGAAACACCCCACGGCATAGGCGGGCGCCTGGCGGGTCCATGCCGGCAGTGACGCCAGGGGCGCTCGCGCCAGCCACGCCAGCCCCAGCAGGACGGCGATAAACAGCAACTGTCCCACCTCGATACCCAGGTTGAACAACAACAGCGCCGTCACCAGGTGCTCCGGGGGCAATCCGATCTCCACCAGTTCACCACCGAAGGCGGAGCCGTGCAGCAGTCCAAAGGCGAAAGCGATCAACCAGGGGTGGCCCTGCAACAGACTGGGGCGTCCCCGGTACAGACGCATCGCCTCCACCGCCACCACCACCACGCTGAGGGCCACCAGGGCCTCCACCAGGGCGACATTGGGCTGGATATGACCGAGGGTAATGAGCGCCAGGGTGATGCTGTGGGCAACGGTGAAGGAAGTGATGGCCTTGACCAGCACCAGGGGGCCGTTGAGCAGCAGCAACAGACCCACCAGGAACAGCAGATGATCCGGCCCCAGCAGGATATGGCCCACCCCCAGCGACAGGTAGGACGCGGCGGTGTCGAGGGGCTTCTGGCTACCCACCACGAAGTCACTGGCCTGCGGCTTGAGGACTGTTGTCAGGGCGCTTCCGTCGAGTCTCTCCACCACCAGCAGCACATCGGTGATGGTGCGCTCCAGGCCATCGATGTGGATGGTGGCGCCTTCCAGCATCAGCTCCACGCCGCGCCATACCCTGGTCTCCGCCTGTGGCGTCACCACCATGCCCGTGGGGTCGGCCAGGGGCTGGCTGTTGAAGTGCGGTGTCAGGCCCACCAGGCGCCTGTCGGCCGCCGGTCGCTTCCACAGGATGTCCACCTGGCCGGGAGACACCTCGGTGATCCGCAACAGGGCGGGCCTCACCTCGTGTGCCCAGGCGCCGGCCGCGGCGCCAAGCATCGCCAGCAACAGCAGAAGACGAGCCATTACAGGCGCTCTCCGGCAACCGTCACCCGGTACTTGTCCAGCAACTCGGCGTATGCCCGCTCATTGGCCCGGACCCGGCGCTGATCCAGATAATCCGCCAGCACCCGCTCGCGCACCCCGTCCAGGGCGGGCAGGCGCTCCGCCGACCGCGCCGCGACACGGATGAAGTGCATCCCGTAGCCGGAGGCCAGGGGACCCACCCATACCCCGGGTGGCGCGGCGAACGCCCCGGCCACCAGCTCCGAGTCGCCGAACAGCCTGCGCAGTTCAGCTTCACTGGTACCTTCGATGGCCACGGGTCCGGGGAAGCTGTCACCCCAATGAATAGTCGAGTCGTCACTGTCTCGCAACTGGCTGGCCACCGTCTCCAAGCGCTCCTCCCCTGCCCGGTCGGCGGCCAGATAGACATGGGTGAAGGATACCCTCGCGGGTTCCTGGTATCGCCGCGCATTGGCCACCAGAAAGTCCCGCAACGCCTGCTCCCCGGGGTCTTCCTGGACGGCCAGATCCTGGCTCAGAAACTCGAACTTCTGCGCCACCCGCCGCCGCACGATGCTGTCGTCGCGGTCGAGGCCGAGGGCCAGTCCCTCCCGCCAGAAGATCTCCTCGCGGATATGGTGGTCGATCAGTCGCGCCAGTTGCTCGGCGGACGGCGCAATGCCGAACTGCTTGCGGTAGGTGGCGCTGAGACGCTCGATATCCACCTCGTCCACCACGATTTCCTGCCGCGACGCGCCGCCCTCCACCAGCAGCACCGCCAGGTACAGCACGAAGCCGACCAACAGGAAATGTACCAGGGGTTCGCGGATCAGAGTGCGAAACATCAACATGGACGGTTGCCCTGCCAATGGCCGTCGTGCCGTGACCGCCACTCGCGCGATGAATGATTATGTTTATAGCCGGCAGTGCTCCAGCCATCCTGGTCACTGCCAGGTTCTGCAACCCGGGCTGGGCGACAGCGACCGCCGCCTGGCGGTGTCCTTGCGAAACTGGACTGAAGGCGACCTTCCCAGCGCCGTCGAGCAGCGCTAGTGGCCGGACCAATCCTTCAGGCTTCCGTCGCCTCCTTGTCGGCGTGGGCCTGGAACATCTTCATGATGTCCCCGGAGGTCACCGGACGGACATCCTCCGTGGGCCTGCTGCCGGCGCTGGACACCGGCGTGGTGTCGACGCCCTTCTCCGCCGCCCTGGCCCGCAGGGCGCCCACCGTCAGTTCCTCGCGCTTGAAGTGCTGGAACGGATCGAAGCGGAAGAAGCGCATGGCGTTCCTGTGGGTCACCTTGTCG
>JBJHDJ010000130.1:0-6690 GCA_050486485.1 Porticoccaceae bacterium | reverse complement strand
GCCCTGGCCCTCGCCACACCCACGGCCCTGACCGTGGCCACCGGCGTGCTGCGCCGCCGCGGGTTCCTGATTCGCAAGAGCACGGTATTGGAAACCCTGTCCCGGGCCGACCGGGCGGTGCTGGACAAGACCGGCACCCTGACCCTGGGCAATATGCGGGTCTCCCGGGTGGAACCGCTGGCGGATCTGGATCCCGACCAGTTGTTGCAACTGGCGGCCGCCCTGGAAAAGGGCTCCAGCCATCCCATAGCCCGGGCTTTTGCCCAGGTTCCCGGCCCCCTGCCCGCCATGGATCAGCAACGCTTCGAGGTGGCCCAGGGGGTCGCCGCCAGATATCAGGGACGCTCCCTGCGTTTTGGCAAGCCGGGATTTGCCACGCCAGATGGGGTGCCGAATATGATCCCGCCCCAGGGGGAGGGCTTGTGGCTGCTGCTGGCGGACGATCATCGCGCCCTTGGCTGGATCCGCCTGGAGGATGCCCTGCGGCCCGGCGCCGACCATGCCGTTGCGCGTCTCCAGCGCCAGGGGCTCGCCGTGGAGTTGCTCAGTGGCGACCATGCCGCTGCCGTGGCCAGGGTGGCGGCGCCGCTGGGTATTGAGCAGTGGCGGGGGGACGCCACCCCGGAGGACAAGCTGGCGCGTATCCGCCAGCTTCAGGAGCGAGGGGCCGTCGTGTTGATGGTGGGGGATGGCATCAACGATGTCCCGGTGCTGAAGGGCGCGGATGTCTCCGTGGCCATGGGCGAGGCGGTGGACATCACCCGCCTGCACGCCGACAGCCTGCTGGTGTCCGGCAGGCTGGATACCCTGGGGGATGCGGTGGCGGTGGCGCGGCGCACCCGCGCCATCATTCGCCAGAACCACGGCTGGGCCATCGGCTACAACCTGGTGGCCCTGCCCCTGGCGGCGGCGGGGCTGGTGGCCCCCTGGCTCGCCGCCATCGGCATGTCCGCCAGTTCCCTGCTGGTGGTGCTCAATGCGCTGCGGTTGGGTCGGGTGGAAGGCACCTTGACCGGCGGCGCCAGGCCGGGGGGTTGAATGGAGAGTCTGTATTTTTTGATACCCCTGTCCCTGGTGGTGCTGCTGGCGGCCATCGGTTTACTGATGTGGGCGGTGAATTCCGGGCAGTACGACGATATCGAGCGGGAAGCGGAGCGTATCCTGCAGGATGAAGAAGTGCCCGAGCCACAGCCGCCCCGGGGCGAGCAACAGCCTGGGACCCAGGCGCGGTCCGAAGCAGGGCGGGGGGGGTGATGGCCATGACTGATCCGACGACCCTGTCCCTTGTCGCCATGCTGGTCATCGGCCTGCTGGGGGCCGGGCATTGCGTGGGCATGTGTGGCGGCATCGCCGCCGGGCTTGGGTTGGCGGGGCGGGATGGCGGCCCCCATCTGGTATTGGGCTATAACCTTGGACGGGTGGTCAGCTACGCCCTGGCGGGTGTGCTGGTGGCCGCCGTTGGCCATTGGGGGCGGGAATACCTGTCCCTGGGTCCGGCGCTGAGGGTGGTGGCGGGCGCGTTGCTGGTGCTGATGGGGCTTTATCTGGCGGACTGGTGGCGGGCCCTGGCCGTCCTTGAGCGGCTGGGGGTTGGCCTGTGGAGGCGGGTTGAACCCCTGGGGCGGCGACTGTTGCCGGTGCGGTCCTTTCCCGCCGCGCTGGGGCTGGGGGCGGTGTGGGGCTGGCTACCCTGTGGTCTGGTTTACAGCGCCCTGGCCTATTCCGCCACGGCGTCCACCCCCTGGCAGGGGGGGCTGATGATGGTTGCCTTTGGTCTCGGCACGGCTCCAGCCATGGTGGTCGGCGGGTTGTTTTCCGGTCGGCTTCGCGGGCTGCTGCAGGCCAGGGGCATGCGCGGGGCAATGGCTGTGCTGATGATACTGTTCGGAGTGTGGACCCTGGTGGGAGTGGCTGGCCACGGTGGCCATGGCCCGACACAGTCACCGCATGCGGGGCATCACCATCCCGATACGGGATGACAGGGAGCGTTGATGCCTGTCATGTCTTTCAGTTCCAATCACTGCTACAAGTAATAACGACACAACCCCAGGAGGGGCACCATGTTCGGACATATTTTTGGCTTGCTGCTGGATCCCCAGACACAGTGGAAGAAGATCGCCGCCCTGTCGGACGGGGAGATCAAGCGCCTGCTGCCCTATCCCATCGTCATGGCGCTGTTGCCGCCCGTGGCTTTCTATGTCGGCACCACCCATTACGGCTGGCGGGTGCTGGGCAACGAGGTGACGCGCCTTACCCCGGAGAGCGCCCTGCCCCTGGCGGTATTGTTCTATGTGGCGTTGATGGGGGCGGTGGTGTTTATCGGTTGGATGATTCACTGGATGTCCAGCACCTATGCCGCCAGCTCATTTCCCATCAAGGGGGTGGTGCTGATGGGCTACGCCTGTACACCGGTGTTCCTCGCCGGTCTGTTCGGCGTGTACCCGGTGTGGTGGTTCGACATCCTGCTGGGCACCGCCGCCTGCGGCTACGCCATTCGCTTGTTGTATCTGGGTGTGCCGCCGGTGATGAAGGTGCCGGAGGACAGGGGGTTCCTCTACGCCAGCGCGGTGTTCATGATGGCCCTGGTGTATGTGGTGGTGGTGCTGGCGGGAACCGCCATTCTCTGGGAGTTTGTGGCCACGCCGGTGTTTACCGACTAGCTTTCCAGCCGATGGCTTCTCCAGCCGATGGCTTCGCCCTATTGCACCAAGCCAAAGGTGATCCAGCGCAGCCAGGAGCGCTGGGGCCTGTCGGGCACCATTTGCTGCTCGGCGGAGCGGCCACCGGGGTCGTAGAGATCCCGGGTGTCGTAGTGGGGGGCCCGGGTGTCCACCAGGCCGAAGCTGGCGCGGCGCAGCCAGGTACGGCTGTCGTCGGGGCTGACCCCTTGGAAGCGGAAGTTGCCCTGGGCATCGAAGGCCGGGTATTCCGGGAAGTTGGCGGCCAACACCCGCACCGCGTCGGCGGCCAGCTCGTGGAGGCCCAGTAGATGGTAACCTTCCGCCATCACCGCCAGGCCGTCCGGCACCGCTGGCGTTTGCTGGAAGTTTTCCACCACGAAGCGACCGCGGTTGGCCGCCGCCAGGTAGGCGCCCCTCTCAAAGTAGTAGTTGGCAACATTGATTTCGTAGCGAGCCAGCAGATTGCGCAGGAAGATCATGCGCTTGCGGGCGTCGGCCGCGTAGGGGCTCTCTGGAAAGCGGGACAGCAGCTCGGTGAAGGTGCCAAAGGCTTCCCGCGCCGCGCCGGGATCGCGGCTGGTATTGTCGGTGGGCAGGAAATTGGCGAAGAAGCTGCGGCTTTGGGCCAGGGACGACAGGCCCTTGATGTAGTAGGCGTAGTCCACATTAGGGTGGCGGGGGTGCAGCCTGATGAACCGGTCGGCGGCGGAGATGGCTGATTCGTAGTCGGCGCTGCGATAGTAGGCGTACATCAGTTCCAGCTGCGCCTGTTCCGCGTAGGTGCCGAAGGGAAACTGGGATTCCAGGGCCTGGAGGTTCTCGATGGCCACCCGCCAGTTGCGGGAGTTGAGATTGCGCTGGATGACCTCGTAGAAATCCTGCTCGGTGTAGCCGGCGGTGGCGGACTCCTTGTCCTTGTCGCCGAAGAAGGGCATCCAGGAGCAGCCGGTGACGGCCAGCATGACCACGAGGGCAAGGGTGATGGATCGCATAAATTCTCAGGTTCTCTTGGATTCGAGTTGTGCCGAGGCAGGGCCCCTGCAACAATGCCCAACAGGGCACCGGACCCGTTATTTAACCACAGCCGTCAGGCAAGCTGAAGGACAACCCGCCCTGCCACGGGCAAGTTGCCTTGCGCCAGTCTCCCTGTTGGATTGCGCTTGAAGCCATTCCTGTTCAAACATTCCTGCTTAAACATGCCTGCTCAAGGAGGCGCCCTGAACCATGACCGATAGCCGAATCCGGCGGCAAGCCGAAGTGCCCGCCAACTGCGCCGGGCAACGCCTTGACCTGGTGGCGGCCAAATTGTTCCCGGATTTTTCCCGAACCCGGCTGCAACAGTGGATCAAGGATGGGGCCATAACCCGTGATGGTCAACCCTGCAAGGTGCGCGACCGGCTGGCGGGTGGCGAACAGCTCAACCTGGAGGCTCAACTGGAGGACCAGGGCGAATGGCTGGCGGAGGACATCGGCTTCGACCTGGTTTACGAGGACGCGGCTATCCTGGTGATCGCCAAGCCGGCGGGTCTGGTGGTGCACCCGGGCGCCGGCAACCCCAGGGGCACCTTGCTCAATGCCCTGCTGCACCGTTATCCCGGGCAGTCCCTGTTGCCGCGGGCCGGCATCGTGCACCGCCTCGACAAGGACACCTCTGGCCTGATGGTCATCGCCCGCACCCTTGCCGCTCAAAACAACCTGGTGGCCCAGCTCCAGGCCCGCGGCGTGAGCCGCGAGTACGAGGCCGTGGTGCAGGGAACAATGGTATCCGGGGGGACGGTGGCCGCCGCCATTGGCCGTCATCCCACCCAGCGCACCCGCATGGCCGTGGTGCGTGGCAGCGGCAAGGAGGCGGTCAGCCACTACCGGGTGATTCGCCGCTTTGCCGCCCACACCCATATCCGCGTCAGCCTGGAGACCGGTCGCACCCATCAGATCCGCGTTCACATGGCCCACCTGGGCTTCCCCCTTGTCGGCGACCCGCTCTATGGCGGTCGGCCGAAACTGCCGGGTGACGCCAGCCCCGCGCTGGTGGCGGCGTTGCGGGGATTTGGTCGCCAGGCCCTGCACGCCGCCGCCCTCAGCCTCGACCACCCGGTGAGTGGGGAACGGCTGCGCTGGGAAGAGTCCTTGCCGGAGGACATGGTGGCCCTGCTGGCAGCCCTGGAGGCGGGCTGAATGGCCCCCGAGCTGCTCTATCCAGACTGGCCAGCGCCCACTGGGGTACGCGCCGCGGTCAGCACCCGGCGCGGCGGCGTCAGCCTGCCGCCATGGCATGGCCTGAATCTCGGCGAGCATGTGGGAGATGATCCGGCCGCGGTGGCAGTCAACCGCCAATTGTTGCGGGAGGCACTGGCGCTGCCCGCCGAACCGCTTTGGCTGCAACAGGTGCACGGCACCCGGGTGCTGGTCCAGGTGGGAGACCTCCCGGTGGATCGCTGCGCTGACGCGGCAGTGACCCGTGAGGGGGGGCAGGTGTGCGTGGTGATGACCGCCGACTGTTTGCCGGTACTGCTGTGCGACCGGGCTGGAACCGTGGTGGCGGCGGCCCATGCCGGCTGGCGAGGCCTTGCGGCCGGCGTGCTGCGGGAAACGGTCAGGGCCATGGCCGCGCTCCCCCGGGACATTCTCGCCTGGCTGGGGCCGGCCATCGGTCCGGAGCGTTTCGAGGTGGGCGGTGAAGTGCGCGAGGCCATGCGGGACAACGCTATCGACGAACGCCAGCGACGGGGGATTGAGGCCAGCTTCAAACCCTCGCCGCACCAGCGCGACAAGCTGCTGGCGGATCTCTACGCCCTGGCCCGCGCCGAACTGGCCAGTCTTGGCGTCGAGGCGGTCTACGGCGGGGGACTGTGCACGGTGACGGATGAAAGGCGCTGGTATTCCTACCGGCGGGATGGGGTCACGGGGAGAATGGCGGCGTTGATTTGGCTAACCTCTGACGTCTGACGCCAATGGCACTGAATTTAAGGCATTTCGGACTTCGTGACCCGGTCGGCATCCCGGGGGAACGTTTTCGAGACACGCCGTAAACCCATCCTTGGGGGCTCGACGGCGCCATCCCTGGCGCCGACGGTCTCGAAAACATTCCCCCGGGACACCGCCCTACCAGCGTAAAGGGGCTTAATTCAGTGCCATTGATGTCTGACGCTGGATGTCCGACGCTTTCAAGGTGCCACTCCTCGAGATGCAGCCAGTGCGGGAATATCCGGTCTCGCACAGCA
Organism: Porticoccaceae bacterium; assembly: GCA_050486485.1. GTDB lineage: Bacteria > Pseudomonadota > Gammaproteobacteria > Pseudomonadales > Porticoccaceae > NAT127. Next base: position 788 of record JBJHDJ010000130.1, on the reverse strand, counting down.
CCATCCCAGCGTCAGACGTCAGACGTCAGACATCAGACCCAAGCTCTAATCCCTGGGCACCACCAGGGGCTCCCCCTCGCTGCCCAGGGCCACGACGATCAGCCGGGCGTCCTCGCTGCCGCGGTTGACGCCGTTGTGCCAGGTGTCCACCACTTCGTAGATGACATCGCCAGCGCCGAAGGTGTTCTTCTCGCCATTGTCCAACTCCACTTCCACCGAGCCGGACATCACCACGGTATACAGGGGTCCCGGGTGCTTGTGCCAGCCGGTTTCCCCGCCGGGAGGAATGATGATTTCCAGGGTGGAGACTTCCGGGTGGTCGGTGTCGGGGTAGTGGATCGGGGAGCCATCGACGGTGGTCGTGGCGCGGTGCAGCAGGTTCCTGATGACCTCTTGGCGGTAGCCTTCGTCAGCCCACAGATTGGTGGCGGCCAGGGGCGCGCCCAGGACCAGGATGGCGCAGAGAGTAAGTTGACGGATCATGGGGCATTCCCTGTTTTTCTGATTCATGTGATGCTGATTATCCAGCCATGGACAGGCCAGTCAACCACAAGCCCGTCAACCACTGTTTGCCCGGCCTCGCGGCGTGTAGACTTTGCTGCCTCTCCTCTCCGCAGGTCCACCGCTGTCCATGGGACATATCCCTGCCCGCCTGATTCTTGTCGCTGTGCTGTCCGTGGTGCTGATGTCCGTGGTGCCGTCGCTGATCCGTTTCACCAGCGCCAACATTGAAACCATCTCCATTTTTCGTCTGCTGTTGTCGGTGATGGTGCTCACCCCCCTGGTGT
>JBJHDJ010000129.1:0-6703 GCA_050486485.1 Porticoccaceae bacterium | reverse complement strand
CGCACCCTGACGGTGGTGGGGCCCATCGACCTGATCCAGGGGGGCAAGGGCATATTGGGCCGCTACCCGGTGTTTCTACCCGACGGCCAGGGAGGTGAAACCTTCTGGGGGCTGGCCTCGGCGCTGATCAGGCTGGACGATTTCATAGCCGCCAGCCAGTTGTCCCTGCTGCGGGAACTGGGCCTCAACTACCGCCTGCGCTACTTCGACGACGGCTTGGGGCGGGAAGTGGTGTTCGCCGGAGAAAATACACGCCCCCTGCCCGAGCCGGTGGTCACCGCCCAGGTCAGCCTGCCCAACGAGGAGTGGCATCTGGATGTCGCCTTTGCCAGGCCCCTGGGCCACAGCCCCTTCTACTACCCGGGATTGCTGCTCACCGCCCTGGTCGCCGGCGTGCTGGCGTGGATAAGCTACCTGTACCTGAAGCTCCCTGGGCAACTGCGCCGGGAGGTGGCGATCAAGACACAGCAACTGCGGGAAATGGCGTTTCACGATGAGCTGACCGGGCTGCCCAACCGCAAGCTGTTGATCGACCGACTCAACCAGGCCATTCATCGCCAACAGCGCAATGGCGAGGGTTTCGCCCTTCTCTATATCGATCTGGATCTGTTCAAGGTGATCAACGACACCCTGGGCCACCAGGTGGGGGACAAGCTGCTGGTGAAGATCGCCAACCGCCTGACCAGCCATATCCGCAAGACGGATACCGCGGCGCGCATCGGCGGCGATGAGTTCACCCTGCTGCTGATGGATGTCCACTCCGCCAACGAGGTCGCGGATGTGGCCACCCATCTGCTGGCCAGGCTGCGCGAGCCGGTGGTGGTGGACAGCCACAGCCTGTTCTGCACCGCCAGCATCGGGGTGGCCCTGTGCCCCGAGGATGGCAGCGACCCGGAAGTGCTACTCGACCACGGCGACCTGGCCATGTACCGGGCCAAGGAGCTGGGAAAGAACACCGTCCATTTCTACTCGCAAGCCCTCAACCAGGCCGCGGAGCTGCGCCGCGAATTGTACAGCAACCTCAGCAATGCCCTGGCTGGCGACCAACTGTTTCTCGTCTATCAGCCGGTGATATCCCTCGCTACCGGCAGGGTGACTTCCGTGGAGGCCCTGCTGCGCTGGCGACTGGACGACGGCGGCGTGATGCTGCCCGGAGAGTTTCTGTCGGTCATTGCCGACTCCCCCCTGATGTCGGCTCTTGGCGAATTCGTGGTGCGGCGCGCCACCGAGGAAATCACCCGCGTCAACCGCACCCGTCCCCATCCCATCGGCCTGTCGATCAATGTCACGGACAAGGAGTTCATTCACCCCGGGTTTGCCGACCTGGTGGGCAGGGCACTCGGGGAATCCCTCCATGAACCACCATCGATGTTTTTCGAGATCACCGAGTCAACCCTTGCCAACGGCGGGGGGGAGACCAGGGATAGGCTCGACGACCTGCGCCGCAAGGGTGTCGGCATCTACCTGGATCGCTTTGGCACCGGCGCGGTGCGCATCCCCGACCTCAAACCTCCAATCATCGCCGTCAAGCTCGACGCCAAGGTGCTGGCCGCCAGCGACCGCGTACCCTCGGCGGTGATCGCCATGTGCCACCTGCTGGGCATCCAGGTGGTGGCGCAGGGTGTGGAGAATCTCGCCGAGCTGCGGGCGCTGCAAGCCATGGGTTGCGACCTGGCCCAGGGCTACCTGGTTTGCCCACCGGTGGCGGCGGAGGAATTAGCCGGCGAAATCCAGCGGGTGGAGAGCGAATGGCCATCCCTTGCCAGCCCCCAGCAGGCGACCTGAGGCCTCGCTCAATCACTCCAGGCACTCGACTCGCAAATGGCGGCAACCCCGGGAGTTCAAAGGCGCGGTGGCAACTGGCGCCGGATGGCGGCAGGCTCTTCAGTAGCCACATTGACCGCCTTGTCCATCTCGAGAACAGCCTGGGCCGCCGGGGCCAATTCCTTGCGCAGCAGGCCAAGCATTTCCGGCGCCGCCAGAATGTAGAGGCGAATGACCTGCCCCTGCCGGGCATCGCGATTGAGGATGTCCGCCACATCCCTGGCAAAGGCCGCCTCCTCTTTCTTGTGGGGGCTCCGATGGTCACCGAGACTGTGGCCGCGATCACGGCCCTGGCTGTCGGATAGTATTTCCCCGGCGCGCAACCTGGAAGCCTCGTGCACCCGGTCGTCCGCCTCCAGCAACTCACTGGTAGTCGGATCGACGGTGAAGTAACGGAAGCGGCTGGCATCACACACCGCGACTTTGATATTCATGAACAAGCATCCTGTTTCTGCAACATTGCCACCACAGCATAGTCCAGTTGGTGCATGCCAGCGATTGCCAGGGATCAACGGGACCATCTATTGGGGGCGTGATACATCCCGTAACCGGGCCTCCCGCTCCCTGAGAGCGGCAATCAGTTTCTCATCCTGTCCATAGACATCCGGTCGGAACTCCACCCGACCGGTGCCATCCGCCGTGGCCGTCCAGTAATCCATGACGATCGGCACCGTTTCCGGCAGGCGGATATTACGGGTCTGGCCACTTTCACGGGCCGCGGCGATGGCGTCCCGTGTCTCCCGGCTGGCGCCAGCGAAAAGCTGGTCCGCCAGTTCCCTGGCTCCTTCCACCCGCACGCAACCGGAGCTGTAAGTGCGCCGGTGGCTGGCGAAATTGCGCTGACTCGGGGTGTCGTGCAGGTACACGGAGAACGGGTTGGGAAAGCGAATCGCCACCAGCCCCAGGGCATTGCCTGGACCGGGATCCTGGCGCAACACCACGGCTCCGGGGTTGCGCCAGTCGATGGCGGCGGGGTTCAACTCGCGGCCATCCCGGTCCAGCACCCTCAGGCGGTTATCCGCCAGGTAACCGATATCCCGGCGGATCTCTGGAAGCTTGTCCTGGCGGTAAATGGTGGGCGGCACCGTCCAGGTGGGGTTGAAGGTGAGATGGGTCACGGCGGACTTGAGGGCGGGGGTCTGGCGCCGGGCCGTGCCCACCTGCACCCTGCCCTGCCATGCCAGTTGTCCGTCCCGGGTCAGGGTGGCACGGGCGCCGGCGATGTCCACCAACAACAGGGTGGGGGAAAGCTCCCGCTCCAGCCAACGCATGCGCTCCAGGTTGATGCGCAACTGGTCTTCGCGGAAACCGGGACTCCGATTCAGCGCGGCCAGGGTTTCGGGGCCCACCACACCGTCGACCTGGAGGCGATGGCTGGCCTGGAACGCCCTGACGGCCTCCACCAGATCCTCCCCGTAGTGATTACCGTCACGGGCCAGGTCGGATTCCGTCACGGTGTCCGCGGCTGGCTGTGGATCAAGCCGCCGGCGCAGAACCGATACCCGCTCATCTTCCATGCCCGGTCTCAGCAGGGGGCCGTCGGGCACAGGCGGCCAGTGGCTGTGCCGATGTTGCCGCAGCCACTCCCCGTAGGCGGCGCGCAATTGCCGGTAGGCGGCGGATTTTGGCCGAGCGCGATCGAACGCGTTGGCGATATTGGCCAAACCCTCGCGTGCATCGCGGCCATGGGCTTCACCGGACATGGCGTGGGGCGGGTTGTCATCCGCCTCATCGCGCCGCCACAGGGGAGCCAGTTCCGTGCGGTCGAGAAAACCCTGCCGCAGGTGATGCAGGGCGGCCAGATAGGCCGTGGACGCCAGCAGGTCGCGGCACGCCAGGTCTTCCCCTTCAGCGGATTCGCGCCAGTCCGCCAGCCTGTCGAGGGCGTAAACCTCGGGGTTCAGGCCGTCCCAATACAGATCCTCCAGGGCGGCCAGCAGGGCATCGTAGCGCTGGGGATCGGTCCACAGGGCCTGCCGAGTCCTGTCCCCGTACAGGCTCTCCAGGGATGCCGCCTGGGACTCGGCCCCCCGGGGATCAGGGATGCGGCAATGCCAGTCCCGGGACAGGGCCTGGGTAAAATCCCTGGCGAAATCCCCCGCATCCCGGGTCTCCGCCTGAATCTGCCCGGACAGTGTCAGGGCGACAATCACAGCCGCGACCGGCGAGTACCACTTCCAGAAAAACCTGTACAACCGTTTTGCTCCTTCAGCCGTGCCTGCTAGAATCCCCACTAACCATAGCATTATTGATCCAGGGGTGCAGACCGCCCACCGCGGCCAGGCACCCCGCCTCCGACCCTGGCGCACTCGGCATACAAGGGGCACCGGAGCATTTGACGAAGGGGAGAACACCCATGACCCGATTCCCGCCCGGTCGCCTGTCGATCGCCTGCACCCTGGGCCTGCTGCTTGCGCTCGCCATCCCCACCCAGGCCTGGGAACTACAAGGTCAAGGGAAACTTCGCGCTGAATATGTCCTCGACCCAGAGCTCCAGCCTCTGGCTGAGGCCCTTGGCCATCAGGCTCCCAACCTGAACCGCACCGTGCTCGGCAAGGCCATCGCCGCCATGACCTGCGCCGTCAATCACGGGCTCGAACCCGCCGCGCGCCTGGCGGTGATCGACTTCTCACTGCCCTCCTCCGAACCGCGCCTGTGGATCTTCGACCTGGAGAGCCATGCCCTGCTGCTCGAGGAGCTGGTGGCCCACGGCCGCAACTCCGGGGACAATCTGGCCACCGACTTCTCCAATATCCGCGGCAGCCATCAATCCAGCATCGGTCTATTTCGGTCGTCGGAGAGCTATTTCGGCCAGCACGGCTACTCACTGCGCATGGACGGCCTGGAACCCGGCATCAACGACCGCGCCCGGGAACGGGCCATCGTCATCCACGGCGCCGATTATGTGAACCAGCAATGGGTTGAACGGCACGGGCGCATTGGCCGCAGCCACGGCTGCCCGGCGGTGAGCCGGGAGGTCGCCAACCAGGTGGTGGATACCCTCAAGGATGGGCAATTCGTGTTCTCCTTCTATCCCGACCAAGAGTGGCTGGCCACTTCCGCCTACCTGAACTGCCAGCCCGAGCGGGTGGCGGCAATGGTGGCGCCGCTGCGCCCCGGCGGCGGCTGAGGGGAGCCGCTCGCTTGGCGCCACGCCACTGGTTGTTATTCGCGCTCAATGCCTCCCTGGGGCTCGCCGCCCTGTCCGCGCATGCCGATATCCCCCTGCGCGACGACCTTGCCCTCTACGGCGATGCGCGGGGGGGCTACTTCAACCTGCGCCGGGAAGATCGCAATGGCGTCACCGACACCAGCGATGACTGGCGGGGACGGCTTCGCGCCGGCCTCAAGTGGCAACCAGCGCAAGGCTGGACCCTGGCCGCACGCTTCGCCGGTCGCTACGGCACGGACCAGGATGGACACCGCTTCGCGCTCAACTGGCACACCGGCACCCCCAGCGGGCTGACCATCGGCAGCGCGACCATCGACGAGGCCTGGGCTGGCTACCAGGGCCAGGGCTGGTCCCTCAAGGCCGGGCGTTTCCAGACCAAACACGACTTGATGGGGGTGGCGAGAAAGTCCCTGGATCGCAACGACAGCAACAACACCGAAATCACCTGGACCGATGGGGTCCAGTGGCAACGGGACCTGGGGAGCGGCTGGCGCACCACGCTGCTGGCGGAATACAACGACGCCGCTGGGCCGTCCAACACCAGGCGACCGCCCCTTGCCTTTGGCGACTCGCGGTCCCGGGTGTCCGCCTTCGCCGCCCTGGAAAACTTCCAGCCCTGGGGTCCCGTGGTGCAGCGCAGCATCAGCGTCACCTGGCTGCCGGATGCCCTCTACCCCCACGGCGCCAGCGGTGACGCCAGCCACTACAGAACCCTGGTGGGCCGCACCGCCCTGCGCTGGCCCCTCGATTCCGAAGGTAGGGCATTCTTGCTGGCGGTGGAAGCAGGCCAGGCCATCGATACCCCGCGCCAGGCCAGGCTCGGCCTGCCTGGAGGGGGAGATAGCGACGGTACCGCCTGGCAAGTCACCTTCAACCTGATGGACCTGATGCCCCGCCACCATCTGGGCCTGGTGGGATCCCGCACCGGCGCGGGCTGGCTGCTGTCACCGGACTTCACCCCCAATACCGACATGGTGGAGGTGCGCTACCAGTGGCTCATCGACAGCCGCCAGCGTTTCGAGGCGCGACTGCGCTACCGGGAAGATATCGACAAACCGGTCACCGCCGTCAGCAAACGCCAGGACACGGACTTCTATCTGCGCTACACCTATTCCTTCTGATCTCCACCGGCAGGCGCGGGGGCCATGGCCATGGGCGTCAAAGGGGTATAGAGTCCAGGGGATCTCTATTGATTGAGCGTGGTCTCGGCGCAACCCGACAGGCCGCGCCCCAGGGGGCCAATGCCATTTAATATTAACCCGGCACGAATTATCGTTGGGTTAATAAGCGGCACAGGGATGTGCCGCCATTGGCCGTAGGCCAATGCAAGCCCCGGAAATACCAGGAATTCGACGCAATTCCGCCAGTATTTCCGGGGCGCGCATGCAAATAGGTATGAATACCTATTTGCATGCCTGGTTGATAGTAGCGCCAATAACACAAAACGGGAGTCGCCATGCCATTCTCATCAGATCTGCAACAGGAAATCCGCGTGCTCAGTCTGTTCAACCCGGCCACCATGCTGGAGGGCATCAAGGTGCACCACGATGCCGAGCCCGAGGCCATCGCCGCCACTTTGCGCCTGTACCACAAGGGCCTCGTGACCCAGCGGGACGGCGGCTACCTCACCCCCCTTGGCCAGGAAGCGGTGCGACATTTGGACGGTTTTCTGACCATTCTCAACAGCGAACCACAACTGGCAGCTTC
>JBJHDJ010000128.1:0-6706 GCA_050486485.1 Porticoccaceae bacterium | reverse complement strand
CCGATCTGCGCGGTGACCGCCTCCGACCAGCGGGAAATATTCTCGCCGTTGTAGTGGTCGAAGCCGAGCTGTTCACAGATCACGGCAATGGTCAGCGGCACGGCGAAATCCTTGACCCCATCGATGACTTCTCCGCCGGCGGCCTTGTCGGCGAGCTTTTCCACCAGTTCCGCGATGACACGGGTAATGCCCGGTTCCAGGGTCTTCACCCGGTGGGCGGTGAACGCCTTGTCCAGCAATTTGCGAATGCGGGTGTGGTAGGGGGGATCGCTCTTGATGGCGTCGGGGAAAAAGCCGCCCCCCTCGCGCTCGAGAATCTCCTTGAACTCCTCGAAGAAACCACTGGCATACTGGGCTTCGTAGCCGTGCTTGTCGGAGTAGGTGATGGGATCCCGCAGCAGGGTGACGATATCCTCGTAGCGAGTCACCAGCCACATGCCCAGCTTTTCATCGTAGTGCACCGGATCCTCGGTGCGCATGGTCCAATAGAAGTCGGTGGGGCGGGCCTGGATCAGCGGATCGGCGAGGGAGGCCTCCGCCAGGTTAACCCGGTGCCGCCCGGCGGGGCAGCCTTGCTGCGTGTCGATCTGTGTGGTCATGCTACTAAAACCTCTTGGATGAAATGGTGGTCACTGCAGGGTGGTGCTCGGCGCGCCGCCACCAAACAGATCCGGGCACTTTCTGCCCTGGCGGGCGGCGCGATATTCCCGGGGCCCTTCCTTGAATACCCGCTTGAACAGACGGCTGAAATGGGCCGGGCTCTTGAACCCCACGCGAAAGGCGATCTCGGCGATGGATATCTCGTTGGGCGTGGTGGACGCCAGCCAACGACCGGCCTCCTCCAGACGCTGATCCCACACCAGGGCCGAGAAGGAGGTGCCATGCTGCTTGAGCAGGTAGGACAGGTAGCGAGTGGAGATACCACAGGCCTCCGCCACCATGGAAGTGCTCAGCCTGGGGTCCGACAGGTGCTTCTCGATATAGCACAGCACATCCTGCAGGCGCTTCTCCGCCAGGGTCTGACGCACCGTGGCGCAGTTCTCGCAGTCCTTGATGGCGTCGGACAACAGGGCCAGGGCGCTGTCCACCAGCAACAGGGAGGTATGGTCCGCCAACTCGTCGGAATCCTCGAAGACATCCGTCAGTATGCGCTCGGCGATCTCGAAGTGGCGCCCCCGGGCCGGCACCGTGAAGCCGGTGCTCACGTCACGGTTGATGAAGCGACGGAAGACATGGGTGGGCACCAGCACATGGAATACCTCGTGGCGGGACTCAGCGTCTGTGTGGCACTCGATGGTGAAAGGCGTCATGGAGCGGGTGACGGCGAATTCCCCCGCGTTGACAATGCTGGTGCCGCTCTGGTGGGTCACCCACAGGCTGCCACACTTGACGAACCACAGCACCGTGACATCGGTGGCGTCCTCGCGAATATGGGACCAGGAGCGCCGGAAGAACAGGGTCGTCCTGGATCTCAGACGAATCAGGGAATAGGAGCCCACCGCCTTCTTGTCGGCGCGCACATCGATGACGGACCCGGCCTCGATGGAGTAATCACCCAGGTAGTACTCCTGGTTGTTCTCACCCCGAAAAGCCGACTGACAGGCACGATAGTTGCGCTCATCGAACGCAAACAGGGTTTCACTCATCTACGCCTCCACGGGTTGCGGCCCTGAATTGTCTTATAGACCCGGTCGTCTCATACTGACCTGGGCGCGGAGGGCACCCGGCCTATGGAACACCAACAGGGCGCCAGCCGCAACTACAACACCTAAATTTACCTGTCAATCCGCTGACAATCTCTCCAGTTGCTGTCGTTTTGTGGACATTTCGTGCAGACCCCGCCCCAACCCAAAATGATAATACAAGTCATTTTGTTTCAAGGGGTTAACGGGTCACGCCCTCTGCCTCCAACTGGCGGCGGCGCTCCTCGGAGAGGCCCAGCACCTCCCCCAGCACATAGTCGTTGTGCTCGCCTAGCCGCGGCGCGGCATCGGCGATGACCGCCTCCCGGGTCATCCGCCAGGGTGCCCCGACAATGGCCCTGCTGTGTCCTGACCGGTCCGAGACCTCCTGGAAGAACCCCCTCGCCCAGAGGCGTGGATCGGCGATCAGATCCAGGGAGTTCTGGCTTTTGGCGACGGCAAGGCCGCGCCCGCGCAGCAAGGCCTCCAGGTCGGCGGCGCCCTGCCCCGCGGTCCAGGTGGCTATCCGGTGATCGAGCTCGCCGACATGGCGCAGCCGCGCCTCCCGGGTGGCAAAGCGGTGATCGCCGCCCAGCTCGGCGTCCCCCATGGCTTCCACCAGCGCGGTCCAACCCTGATCGTCGGTCACCGCAAGACTCAGCCACTCCCCGTCGCGACAGGGATAGACGCCATGGGGGGCCATGCCGGGATTGCGGTTGCCGATGCATTGGGCGATTCTGCCGTTGAGGCTGTAGTCCATGATGGCATCGCCGATCATGGTGCTCATGGTCTCCACGGCGGAAACATCGATGAACTGCCCCTGGCCGCCGCGGCGCCGATGCACCAGGGCCGCGGTCGCGGCGAATGCCGCGGCGGCGCCAAAGGTGGAATCGGCGTAGCGCACATTCATCCCCGCCGGCGGTTCTCCCTCGTGGCCCACCAGGGCGCTGACGCCCCCCAGGGCGGCAAAACAGGGGGCATAGCCGGTCTGGTAACCGAGGGGACCTTCGTTGCCGAACATGCCCATGGAGACATAAATGATCCCCGGGTTGACCGCCTTCACCGCCTGGTAGCCCAGGCCGAGCCGTTCGATGGCCCCGGGCCTGAGGTTTTCCACCACCACATCGGCGCGGGACAGCAAATCGAGCACCAGTCGGATGCCACCCGGCGTTTTCATGTCGATCTGTACACTGAGCTTCTGGGGGTTAACCGCCTGGAAACCGGGTGCGTTGTCGATATCCTCCACCCCGAAGGTGCGGGTCACATCCAGGGAACCCAGGCTCTCCACCCGGATCACCTCCGCCCCGAGAAAGGCGAACAGCTTGCCCACGAAAGGACCTGCCCAGACCTTGGTGAGCTCCACCACCCGCAGCCCCTGCAGTGGGCCGCCACGCAACGGCAGGGTCATGGCTCATCCCCGGCGAGCAAGTCACTTCGGTGCTGCCCCAGCAGGGGCGCGGGCGACGGCGGGGCCGCCGGGGTTTCACTCATCCGATAGGGCACGGTGGGATACAGGGCCTTGCCCAGTAGCGGATGGCTGACCTCCTGGAAAAATCCCCGGTGGGCATACTGCTCACAGGCTTGAAGATCCCGGGCATTGTGCACGGCCACCAGCGTCAGCCCCCGCTTCTGGGCCCGAGCCGCCACTTCCGCCTTGCGCTGGCCCAGCAGCCAGGCACCCAGGTGCTGGCGGCACAGGGCCACTCGCTCCGGCGTGCAGGCCTTTTCCAGCCAGTCCTCGGGGAAGTCCGCCATCCAATCCGGCTCGCCGAGCATTTGACGCAGGGCTTGCCAGTGCAGGGGGGCGGACATCCAGATGTACACGAAGCCGTCCTGGCAGGGAAAGATGCCCGCGGGCCCCGCCAGATCGAAGGCGGTGCGCTCGGCGCCAACCGGCATGTCCCCGGCCACCATCTGGCCCAGCACATAGTCGGTGCGGGAAGCGAGTACCGCCTGCATGGATATATCGATGAATCGCCCGAGTCCGGATGTCTCGCGCTCGTACAGGGAGGCGCTGACGCACAGGGCAGCCTCCAGCGCCGCCTCGTAGCTGGGCATCAAGGATGGCCCATTGAGGGGTGGCAACTCCGGCGCGGAGGCGCTGGGGGTATGGTAGCCCCAGCCGCTGGCGTGAAAGATGTTGATATCCTCGGCCGGCGCGTCAACTTCCGGGCCTTCTTGGCCCCAGGGAGTGATGGCGCACAGCACCAGCGTCGGATGGCTCTGCTCGATCTCCGCCGGATCGATGCCGACAGACCGCAGCCAGCCCACCGGATGATCGTCGATCACCACATCGACCCTGGACAACAGCCGCGCCAGGGTGGATAGTCCCCCGCTGGCGGCGAGATCGAGTATCACCGAGCTCTTGTTGGTATTGAGATAGGCAAAGAGGGCGCTTCGCTCCGGATCCTCGACGCCGGATGCCAGCGGTCCCATGGCGCGGGTGGGGCTGCCACTGCCGGGCCGCTCCACCTTGATCACCTCGGCGCCAAAATCCCCGAGCAGCTTGCCGCAGTATTCGCCACTGACGGATTCCGCCAGCTCGAGCACCCTGTATCCCCGTAATGCCGACACCCCAATCCCCCGTCCGTCACCCTGTCATCCACCGCTGGCGGGCATTGCGTAGCGCTTATACCCGGGTCAGCTCGTAGTCCCCGGAATCATCCACCAACGCCTTCCATCCCGGGTACACGACGATGGTGGTGAAGCTTTCCTCGATGATCGCGGGGCCGCTCACCTCATGGCCCGGCTTGAGGTCGGTGCCGTGGACAATGGGCGTTTCCTCGAACCCTTGACCGAGATTCGCGCGCCGGGTTCCGAACACGGGGGCCAGCACCGGGTTGGCGGTGAAGCCACGGGTTACCGGGGGGCTGAGGGTATCCACGGCAGTCGCCAAACGCACGCCGATGATCTCGGGGGACTCCCCCTCGCGAATGTGCCCAAACTCCTCCATATGGCGGCTGTTGAAGGCCGCCAGGGCCTTGGCCCCCAGGGTGTCGTCGACAAAGGACAGGTCCCGGGCTCCCCGGCTGGTGTGCATGTCGAAAGTGAGGGCCCAGTTCTGGCCCCGATAACGCATGTTGAGCTGGTAGCGGGCCTTGATCTGGTCGTTGCTGAAGGTGGCGTCGGCGAAGAATTTCTCTGCCCGCTCGCCAAGCTCCAGCCACAGGGCTCGGATTTTATCCAGGTCGGGGTTCTCCACCGGACAGATCACCGAGCGCTCCTCGTCGATGGAAGGCTTGGCCACCAGGGTGCCCAGGGCGGAGAAGGTTGGCGATGCCCTGGGCACCAGCACCCGGTCGATACCCATGTCCTCGGCCTGGATGGCGGCGAAGGCCGGACCGTTGCCGCCATAGGCCAGCATCACCAGGTCCCGCGGGTCGATGCCCTTGCCGGCGGTGGTTCTTCTCACCGCCTGGCACATATTGGCATTGACCACCCGCCAGCAATCGAAAGCCGCATCCTCGGCGCTGTAGCCCATGGTGTCGCCAATGGCCTGAAACGCCTCGTCGACGCCGTCACGCACCAGGGAGAAACTGCCGCCGGCGAATTCCGACTTGTCGGACAGGATGCCAAGCATCAGCAGGGCGTCGGTCACCGTCGGCAAGGTGCCGCCGCGACCGTAACAGATGGGACCCGGATCGGAGCCCGCGGACGCGGGGCCCACCGCCACCTCGCCGTTGTTGACATGGCAGATGGAGCCGCCCCCGGCGCCCAGGGTTTCCACCTGCACCATGGGCACCCCCACCAGGTTGCGGTGGTGCATGTTCCAACCCGCCACCGCCGGCGCGCTGCCCTTGAGCACCAGGGACATGTCGTAGGAGGTTCCCCCCATGTCGACACACAACAAATTGGGGTACCCCTTGGCGGCTCCCACATAGGCCGAGCCGATGACGCCACCGGCGGGCCCGGAGGCCAGCACGCGGATGGGGGAGCCCTCGATATACTCCTTGGTCATCACCCCGCCGCTGGCCTGCATCACCATCAGTTGGTTCTTGTAGCCCCCCTGCTCGAGGCGCTCCACCAGCTTCTCCAGGTAGGAGGTGACCCGCGGCGCCACATAGGCGTTGACCACGGTGGTGCTGGTGCGATCGTACTCGGGGCCGCGGGGCAGCACCTTGTGGGACACGGAAATGTGAACGCCGGGCATTTCCTCCGCGACGATTTCCGCCACCCGCTTCTCATGGGCGGGATTGATGAAGGAGAACAGCAGGCAGATGGCCACCGACTCCACCTGCTGCTTGCGCAGCTTGCGGCAGCACTCCCGCACCGCGTCCTCGTCCAGGGGCTTGTGCACGGAGCCATCGGCGAGGATGCGCTCGGGCACCGTGAGGCGACGGCGGCGCGGGGCGATCTGCCTGGGGGGCTCGAGTCGCAGATCCCAGATATCCTCCTTGTAGCCGCGGCGGTACTCCACCTCGTCGCGGAACCCCTCGGTGGTGATGAGGCCGGTCACCGCGCCATTCATCTCGATCAGGGTGTTGTCGGCAATGGTGGTGCCATGCACGATGGCGTCGCACTGGCCGAGAAAATGCTCCAGTGACAGACCTTCCAGCTCCGCCAGCCTCTTGAGTCCGGTCATCACCCCGATGGAGCGGTCCTCCGGGGTGCTGAGATTCTTGTTGAGAATCACCTCCGAACCCTTGAGCAGTGCAAAGTCCGTGAAAGTGCCACCGATATCAATACCAACGCGATAACCCATGCCGTTGCTCCTCAGGCCGCTTTTGCCGATTTCATTTGTTGTCTCAGGGCCTCGGTGGCAGCCACATCCACCTCCAGGTCGTACTCCTCCAGGGAGCCGGTAAACACCACACCGTACTTGTCTCGGGCGGCGGCGATGCTCACATACTCGTCGAGCACATCCTCCTTGACCGCCTGCGGATCCCTCAGCAACGGCGGCCCGAAGCCGGCTCCGCCACCGTGCTGATAGGCGATCACCGCGCCGGCGGGCAACTGGGCACTGACCGCCAGGTCGATCTTGTACTCATTGGGGGTGCCCACCTCGAAGTGGTTGCTATAGGGAA
>JBJHDJ010000127.1:0-6724 GCA_050486485.1 Porticoccaceae bacterium | reverse complement strand
ATTCCTGGTATTTCCGGGGCTTGCATTGGCCTACGGCCAATGGCGGCACATCCCTGTGCCGCTTATTAACCCAACGATAATTCGTGCCGGGTTAATAATTGAGAGTAGCCTCTGGCTTTCAGGCGAGTCCGCAATCAAGGCGCAACTTCGCAGGCATGCTGGTGGCCTGTCGAGAAGTTGCAACGCCGAGTGCGGGCTCGCCTGAAAGCCCCGTAGGGCGCGGCCTGACAGGCGCCAGCGCGGCGTTGGCTTGCTTGCCAAGGACAACCAGCCTTGCCCTGCGCAAGCCGCCTTGCGCTGGCGCCTGTCAGGTTGCGCAGAGACCACTCTCAATCAATAGAGGTGCCCCATAGTCACTTTCAGGGACAACCCCATGTCACAGATACCCGCCAGTGGCGCCATCGACGAGGGGGATGTCCGCTGGATGAGGCGCGCCCTGGAGTTGGCTCGCCAAGCCGCCGACCTCGGTGAAGTGCCGGTCGGCGCCGTGTTGGTGCGCGACGGGGTTTGCCTTGGGGAGGCTTATAACCAACCCATCGGCACCTGCGACCCCACTGCCCACGCCGAGATGCTTGCCCTGCGCCATGGCGCCAGCCGCGCCGCCAACTATCGCCTGCCAGGCACCACTCTCTATGTCACCATCGAGCCCTGCACCATGTGCATCGGCGCCATCATCCACGCGCGGGTGGCGCGTCTGGTGTTCGCCGCCCGGGAGCCGAGGGCAGGCGCCGTGACGAGTCATCTGCAACTTCTGGACCAGGGTCACTACAACCACAGGGTGTCCTGGTGCGAAGGGGTGCTTGCCGAGGAGAGCGCCGGGCTGCTGAGGGAGTTCTTCCGCGCCCGTCGCTGATCAGTGTCCAATGCCAGATTGCTGCTCCGGGCTTTCCATGGTGGCCCACACCTGGGTGCTGCCGTCCTCCATCAGCAGATGGACATCGTAGGGGTCGAATCGCTCGCCAATTTCCATGCCCGGGCTGCCGATGGGCATGCCCGGCACTGCCAGCCCAATGGCCCCCGGCGGTGGCTCCGCCAGGAAGCGGGCGATCAGAAATCCGGGAATGTGCCCTTCAAAGACAAAACCTTGCTCCGAGACGGCGGTATGGCAGGACAGGTAGCTGGGCGGAATACGGTGCCGCAGTTTGATGCTGGCGATATCCTGGGGGTGACTGATCTCGACACCGTAACCCTGATCGGTCAGTTGATCCAACCACAGCTCGCAACAGCCACAATTGGGGTCCTTGTGCACCACCAGGGTCTCGCCCGCCAAACTGGACAGAGGCCATGCCAATAGGGCGGCCAGCGCCAAGGCGAGGGCGCCACGACGGGGTAATACACGATGAATTACTTTCATAACGGTTCCCATTCAACTTCTCGGTGATGGTACCTCCCTTCAACGCCCGGGGGAAGCGGACCCGCTAGCGCAGCCAGGCGGCGAGACACACCAGAATCACGATCGCCAGCAGGAGCCAGCGCAGCACCTCCTGGGGCACGGTGATGGCGAATTTCACCGACAGCCTGACGCCGACGATGCAGGCCGCGCCAAGCACCAGCCCGGGAATCCACAGCACCTGGCCGCGGGCAACGAACACCACCAGGGCCACCAGGGTGAAGATGCCGGTGGCGGCCATTTTCAGGGCGTTGGTGCGCACCAGATCGTAGCGCAACACACCGGCCAGGGCGGCAATCAGTACGAAGCCCACCCCGGCCTGGACAAAGCCGCCGTACAGCCCCGCGGCAAAAAGCCATAGGTATCCGCTGGGAGCCTGGCGCAGGGTCAGGGGGACGGTGCCCGGCGGCGGGGCCACCATGGTGGGGCGCACCACCATCACCACGGCCATCAGCATCAGGGTGCCCAGCAGCACCGGCTCCAGCACCACTGGCGGCAGGTAGGAGGCCACCAGGGAACCCACCAGGGCGCCGGCCACCGATGGCGCGAGAATCTGCGCAAGCCCCTCCCTGGCGAGCATGCCGTGGCGGTGGAAGCCGCGGATACCTTCCACCGATTGCAGCAACACCCCCACCCGGTTGGTGGCGTTGGCAATATCGGCGGGCATGCCCAGCAGCATCAGGGCGGGCAGGGTGAGCAGGGAACCACCCCCCGCCAAGGTGTTGATGAAGCCCGCCAGGACCCCCGACACCACCAGCAGGGTCAGGGTCAGCCAGGTGAATTCGTACTCCACCGATCAACCCTCGTTCAGGCAATGGCGCCGGGTTGGCGGCGCAGCAACAATTCCTGCAATGTGCTGGCCACCAGTTCGCCCCGCCGGTTGTACAGGGCGCCACTGCCCAGTCCCCGGGCCCTGTGGTTGATGCGCGGCCTACAGCTGTACAGCAGCCAGTCCCCCAGGTCCACTGGACGGTGAAACCACAGGGCGTGGTCCAGGGAGGCGGCCATGAGCGGTGGCAGGGTCGCCAGATCCCTGGGGTCGTAGCCGTAGGGCAGCATGATGGCGGTGCCCAGGCCGATATCGCTGATAAAGGCCAGCACCGCCTTGTGCATGGCCTGGCCTCCCGTCACGGGTTGACGGGTTTTCAACCACCACTGCACGGTGTTTTCTTCGCTGCATTGCTCCCTGGGAACCAGGCGCAACTCGAAATCATCGGTTGGCGCCGGCCCCTGATGGCGGCGTGTGGCATCGGCGGACAGCAGGGGAGTCTCCTCGGGGGGAGGGGGCAGGGCAAAGGGCGGTTCGTAATCGACGCTGAATTCCTCCCTGTGGAACGAGGCGGCCATGGTGAAGATGGGCTCGCCGTGCTGGATGGCCACCACTCGCCTCGAGGAGAAACTGTGGCCGTCTCGGTTGCGATCGACATCGTAGACGATGGGCGCCCCGACATCGCCACGGCGCAGAAAATAGGCGTGCATGGAGTGGATATCGCGATCCTCCACCGTGGCCTGGGCGGCCAGCAGGGCCTGCCCCAGCACCTGTCCGCCAAACACCTGGGGGGGACCCAGGTTCATGCTCTGGGCACGAAACAGGTTATCCTCGATGCGCTCCAGCGCCAGCAATCGGTCCAGGGGTGTGGTCATGGGTCATTTCCGCAAAACGGGTCATTTCCGCAAAAGGGTGGGAAGTTGATCCTATTTGTCGATAATCTTCAAGCTATTTGCCGTCGTGACCGGACACGACTCCGTAGCGCGGATGGCGCCTGTCGGTTTGCGCGGTGACCACGCTCAATGCATGGAGGAACCCAAATGAACAGGATTCCCATGGTGACATGGCTGCAAGGCGTGTCATGCCTGGCGGCCCTGCTGTGGCTTTCGGCCTGTGCCCTTGCGGCGAGGGATGGGGAGGATGCCGGTTATCGGGTTGTCGCCAGCTATCCTCACGATACCGCCGCCTTCACCCAGGGACTTCTCTACCATGGTGGCTATCTCTACGAGAGCACCGGGCTCTACCGGCAATCCAGCCTGCGCCGGGTACGCATCGTGGATGGCCAGGTCGTCGCCCATAGGGATCTGGACCCCGGCTTCTTCGGTGAAGGACTGGCCCTGGTGGATGACAGGTTGGTGCAGCTCACCTGGCGGGAGGGGGTTGCCCTGGTCTATCGCCGGGAGGATTTTCAGCCCATCGACCGCTTTCACTATAGCGGCGAGGGCTGGGGACTGGCCTGGGATGGCGAACGGCTGGTGATGAGCGACGGCAGCGCCACCCTGTGGTTTCGCGACCCGGAGACCTTCGCTGTCCTGGGCCAGCTCGAGGTTAGCGACGACGGCAGGCTGGTGTCGAGACTCAACGAGATGGCGGTGATCGACGGAGTGATCTGGGCCAATATATTGGGCAGCGACCGCATCGCCCGCATCGACCCCGACAGCGGCAGGGTGCTGTCCTGGCTGGACATGTCGCCACTGCGCCAGCGGGGGGCGGGCTGGCGGCGCGCGGCGGACCTCAACGGCATCGCCTGGGATCCCGGCCACAGGCGGGTATTCGTCACCGGCAAGCGGTGGCCGGTGCTCTATGAGCTGGCCATCGACGATCCCGTTCCTTGAGGCCACTCCCAATTATCAACCAGGCATGCAAATAGGTATCCATACCTATTTGCATGCGCGCCCCGGAAGTACTGGTGGAATTGCGTCGAATTCCTGGTATTTCCGGGGCTTGCATTGGCCTACGGCCAATGGCGGCACGTCCCTGTGCCGCTTATTAACCCAACGATAATTCGTGCCGGGTTAATAGTAGAGGTGCCCTTGAGTCAGCCCGGCAGGGTTGCCTGATCCTTACTGCTTCGCCAACCGGCGCAGTACATAGTGGAGGATCCCGCCGTGTTGGTAATAGGTGAACTCATTGGGGGTATCGATGCGAATGCGGACGCGAAACGAGAAAGTGCTGTCGTCGGCGCGGACCACGACCACCTCGGTTTCCTGCTGACCGGCGGAGACCGCGGCAATACTGAAGTATTCGTCGCCGACCAGTTTGAGGCTGTCGGCGGACTCGCCTTCCAGAAATTGAAGTGGCAGTATCCCCATGCCCACCAGGTTGGAGCGGTGGATGCGCTCATAGCTCTCGGCGATGACAGCTTTCACCCCCAGCAGGGCCGGGCCCTTGGCCGCCCAGTCCCGGGAGGAGCCGGTGCCGTATTCCTGGCCGGCCAGCACCACCAGCGGGGTGCCGCTTTCCCGATACTGTTGAGCGGCGTCGTAAATACTCATTACCTTGCCGCTGGGGAAATGGGTGGTCCAGGAACCTTCGGTATCCGCGGCCAGATGATTTTTCAGGCGCACATTGGCGAAGGTACCGCGCATCATCACCTCGTGGTTGCCACGGCGCGAGCCATAGGAGTTGAAGTCATCGGGGGCAATGTCGAGCGAGCGCAGATACTTGCCGGCCGGGCTGTGAACATCGATGGCCCCGGCCGGGGAAATGTGGTCCGTGGTGATGCTGTCGCCAACCTTGACCAGGCAGCGGGCGCGAATCACCGCTTTCACCGGTGGTGTCTCACGGGTGATGCCGTCGAAGAACGGCGCCTTGCGAATGTAGGAGGAGTCCGGCCAGGCGTAGAGGGTACCCTCGGGCGCTTCCAACTCGCGCCAACTGTCCGGCCCCCGGTAGACATCCCCGTACTTCTCGGTGAACAGGCGGGCGTCGATATGGGCGGCGATGGTTTTTCGCACCTCCTGGGGTTCGGGCCAGAGGTCCTTCAAGTGCACGGGGTTGCCGTCCCGGTCCCTGCCCAGAGGCTCGCGGGTGAGGTCCACCGCCAGGCTTCCCGCCAGGGCGTAGGCCACCACCAGGGGGGGGGACGCGAGATAGTTGTTCCTGACGCTGGGGTGGATGCGCCCCTCGAAATTGCGGTTGCCGGACAGCACGGAACTGACCACCAGGCCTCCCCGGCGAATGGCGTTGTCGATGGCTTCCGGCAGGGGGCCGGAATTGCCGATGCAGGTGGTGCAGCCATAGCCCACCACGAAGAAGCCGAGTTTTTCCAGGGCGTCCATCAGGCCGGCGCGGCTCAGGTAGTCGCTGACCACCTGGGAGCCGGGGGCCAGGCTGGTCTTGACCCAGGGTTTGACGGTGAGCCCCCGAGCCACGGCGTTCTCCGCCAGCAACCCGGCGGTGACCAATACCTCCGGATTGGAGGTGTTGGTGCAACTGGTGATGGCGGCGATCACCACGGCGCCGTCCTCCAGCACGAAGGATTCGCCATCGAGGCTGACCCGCACAGCGCCATGGCTCGCGTCCTGGCCCACCGCCGTGTCGCCCCCTTCATCCTCGAAGCCCGCCACCTCGTTGTCCTCGGTGGCGTTGCGGGCACGGATGACGGTGTCCAGCGCGCGCTCGAAACTGACCTTGGCCTGGGCCAGGGGAATGCGGTCCTGGGGCCTGCTGGGTCCGGCGATACAGGGGGCCACGGTGCCCAGATCCAATTCCAGCAGGGATGAATACTCGGGGTCCTGCTTGCCGTCGTCGTTGTCTCGCCACAGGCCCATCGCCTTGAGATAGGTTTCCACCAGGCCGATCTGCCCGTCGTCCCGGCCTGTCAGGCGCAGGTACTCCAGGGTTTGGCTGTCCACCTGAAACAGGCCACAGGTGGCGCCGTATTCTGGCGCCATGTTGGCGATGGTGGCGCGATCCGCCACGCTCAGGTGGCGCAGGCCGGGGCCGAAAAACTCGACGAACTTGCCCACCACGCCGTGCTTGCGCAGCATCTCGGTGACCGTCAGCACCAGGTCGGTGGCGGTGGCGCCTTCACGCATCCTGCCGGTCAGCCGCAACCCCACGACCTGAGGGAGCAGCATGGAAATGGGCTGCCCCAGCATGGCCGCCTCGGCCTCGATGCCACCCACACCCCAGCCCAGCACCCCCAGGCCGTTGATCATGGTGGTGTGGGAATCGGTGCCCACCAGGGTGTCGGGGTAGGCCAGCAACTTGCCGTCCCGCTCGCCGCTGTAGACCACCTTGGCCAAATATTCGAGATTCACCTGGTGGACGATGCCGGTGCCCGGCGGCACCACCTTGAGGTTGTCGAATGCCTGCTGGCCCCACTTGAGAAACTGGTAGCGTTCGCGGTTGCGGGTCACTTCCAGGTCGGTGTTGCGCTTGAGGGCGGTGGCATCGCCGAAGTGATCCACCATCACCGAATGGTCGATCACCAGCTCGGCGGGGGAGAGGGGGTTGATGCGCTCGGGGTCTCCCCCCAGGGCCTTCATGGCATCCCGCAGGGTGGCCAGATCGACGATGGCGGGCACGCCGGTAAAATCCTGGAGGACCACCCGGGAAGG
>JBJHDJ010000126.1:0-6796 GCA_050486485.1 Porticoccaceae bacterium | reverse complement strand
GGGCGTAACCCACCATCCGTCTCATTCGCGGCGCCGAGTGATGGGTATCGCTGCGCTCAACCCATCCTACGGGAGCGCCCTGCCCAGGCGATGTGCCGGGCATCCGTAGGGTGGGTTAGCCGCAGGCGTAACCCACCATCCACACCATCCGTGGCACCGGGCGATGGGTATCGCTGCGCTCAACCCATCCTACGGGGAAATCCTGCCGCGGCTGTGCAATGGGCATCCGTAGGGTGGGCTGGCCGCGGGCGTAACCCACCATCCGCCTCATTCGTGGCGCCGGGCGATGGGTATCGCCGCGCTCAACCCATCCTGCGGGGGCACTTTGCCGCGGTGATGCGGTGGGTGTGCGTGGGCATGATTCACGGTTCATGACACAGGACACCGCCACCCCCGACTGGAGCGACTGCCTGATCGCCGACCGTCACGGTTTCGCCCGTCAGTGGCGCACCATTCGCGAGCGCCGCAAACAGGGCAAGCCGGTGGACAAAAGCCTGGTCCGCCTGCATGAGGCCGTGGCCCGCTCCCGGGAGCAGGTGGCGGCGCGGCGCGCCGCCGTGCCGGTCATCACTTATCCCGACGATCTCCCCATCGCCCAAAAAAGGGACGACATCATCGCCGCCCTACGGGATTCCCAGGTGGTGGTGGTGGCCGGCGAGACCGGCTCCGGCAAGACCACCCAGCTCCCCAAGATCTGCCTGGAACTGGGGCGCGGCGTCACCGGCATGATCGGCCATACCCAGCCGCGGCGCATCGCCGCCCGTACCGTGGCGCAGCGCATTGCCGAGGAGCTGCACACCCCCCTGGGGGACAAGGTGGGCTACCAGGTGCGCTTCACCGAGCAGGTGGGGGAGGGCAGTCACATCAAGCTGATGACCGACGGCATTCTGCTGGCGGAGATCCAGCACGACCGCTACCTGAGCCGCTACGACACCCTGATCATCGACGAAGCCCACGAACGCAGTCTCAATATCGATTTTCTGCTGGGCTATATCCGGGAGTTGTTACCCAGGCGTCCGGATCTCAAGGTCATCATCACTTCCGCCACCATCGATGTGGAGCGTTTCTCCCGCCATTTCGACAATGCCCCGGTGGTGGAAGTGTCGGGCCGCACCTACCCGGTGGAGGTGCTGTACCGTCCACCCCAGGAACAGGACGAGGATCTGTACGGCGCCATTGTCGAGGCGGTGCACGAAGTCATGGCCATGCCGGTGCGCGGCGATATCCTGGTGTTTCTCAGTGGCGAACGGGAGATCCGCGAGACCGCCAACCAGTTGCGCCGCGCCGAGTTGCGGGATGTGGAGGTGCTGCCGCTGTACGCGCGCCTCAGTCTCAAGGACCAGACCCGGGTATTTCAGCCCCATCGCGGCACCCGTATCGTGCTGGCCACCAATGTCGCGGAAACCTCCATCACCGTGCCGGGCATCCGCTTCGTCATCGACACGGGACTGGCCCGTATCAGCCGCTACAGCTACCGCACCAAGGTGCAGCGGCTGCCGGTGGAAGCCATCTCCCAGGCCAGCGCCAACCAGCGAGCCGGGCGCTGTGGGCGGGTCAGCGACGGGGTGTGCATCCGACTCTACAGCGAGGAGGACTTCCTGGCGCGGCCCGCCTTCACCGACCCGGAAATCGTGCGCACCAACCTGGCTTCGGTGATCCTGCGCATGCTGCAACTGCGCATCGGCGATGTGCGCCATTTTCCCTTTGTCGACGCGCCGGACTCGCGGCTGATCAACGACGGCTTTCAGTTGCTGTCGGAGCTGGGGGCGGTGGATGGCAAGGGGGCGTTGACGCCCCTGGGGGTTCAGCTCGGCACCCTGCCGGTGGATCCGCGCCTGGGTCGGATGCTGGTGGCGGCGAGCCACGAGGGATCCCTGCGGGAAGTCCTGGTGATCGTCGCCGTCCTGAGTTTGCAGGACCCCAGGGAAAGGCCCGCCGACAAGCGCCAGGCGGCGGATGAAAAGCACCGCCAGTGGCAGCACCGGGAGTCCGATTTTCTGTCATTGGTGAACCTCTGGCAGCACTTCGAGGAACAGCGCCAGGCCCTGTCCAGAAACCAGTTCAGCCGCTACTGCCACAGTCAGTTCGTGTCCTACCTGCGCATGCGGGAGTGGCGCGACCTGGAGCACCAGTTGCGCCTCGCCTGCCGCCGGTTGGGGCTGAGGGAGAACCGCGAGCCGGCGGGTTACGACGCCGTGCACCGCGCCCTGTTGGCGGGGCTGCTGGGGCATATCGGCTTTCGTCACGAGGACAAGGAATTCCTCGGCGCCCGCAACCGTAAGTTTCTGGTATTCCCGGGCTCGGGACTGGCGAAAAAGCCCCCCAAGTGGCTGGTGGCGGCGGAGCTGATCGAAACCACCCGGCTATACGCCCACCAGGTGGCGCGCATCGAGCCGCGATGGCTGGTGGACCTGGCGGCCCATCTGGTGCGCAGGAGCCACAGCGAGCCCCATTACGACGCCCGCCGCGGTCAGGTGATGGCCTGGGAGAAACAGACCCTGTTCGGCCTCGTCATCGTCGAGCGCCAGCGCGTTCCGTTCGCCAATATCGACCCGGTGGTTGCGCGGGAGGTGTTTATCCGCGGCGCCCTGGTGGCGGACAACTACCGGGGCAAGGGCGCCTTCGCGCGCCACAACCGCAAGCTGCTCGCCGAACTCGATGACCTGGAGGATCGCCTGCGGCGCGGAGACCTGGCGGTGGACGAGCAGGTACTGTACGACTTTTACCATCAGCGTGTCCCCGCCGATATCCGCGGGCTCACCGACTTTGAAACCTGGCGCAAGAAGGCCGAAAGGGACAATCCCAGGCTGCTCTATCTGGATCGTTCGCTGTTGATAAAAGCCGCGGATCTCCAGCAGGCGGAGGCGCAGTTCCCCAAAGCCCTGGAATGGCAGGGCATGGTCTACCGTCTCGGCTACCGCTTCGAGCCGGGCCATGACAACGACGGCGTCACCGTCCATATTCCCGCGCCCCAGATCCATCAGGTGCCCGCCCACCGCTTCGAGTGGCTGGTGCCGGGACTGCTCAGGGACAAGTGCATCGCCCTGGTGAAGGGCCTGCCCAAGTCCTGGCGCAAACTGTTCGTGCCGGTTCCGGATCATGTGGACCGGGCCTTGCCGGGCCTGGTGGCGGACAACCGCCCCCTCGGCGAATGCCTAGGCGAGCAGTTGCGGCGCCACAGTGGCATCAGCGTGCCCGCCGATGCCTGGGACGAGGCGTCCCTGGAAGGTTTCTACCGCATCACCTATCGGCTGGAGGATGAAAACGGCCAATTGGTGGAGCAGGGCAAGCATCTCGCCGCCCTGCAAAACGCCCACAGGGCCACGGTGCGGAGCGCCATTCGCGAGGGCACGGCGGCCATCGACGAGCAACAGGGCCTGCGGCGCTGGAGTTTCGGCAGACTGCCGCAAAAGGCCAGGGTAAAAAAGGACAGGCTGGAAATCGACGCCTACCCAGCCCTGGTTGACGAGGGGGACTCGGTGGCCGTGAGGCTCCTCGACAATGCCGCCGAGGCCGCCGGTGCCAGCCTCCATGGCCTGGTACGGTTGCTGATGCTCACCCATCCGGAGTCGGCCCGCCATCTGCGCAGGCATCTCCTCAAGGGACGGGAACTGGCCATCGTCGCCGCCGGTATCGACGACCACAGGGCCATTGTCGAGGACATCATCGCCAGCGCCTATCGCCGAGCCTGCCTGGGAAGCCCCCCCCTGCCCGCCAGCGAGGAGGAGTTCGAGGCCGCCCTGGCGCGGGGCAGGGGGCATATCGTGGCGCGGGCCCAGGAGATGGAGGCCGTGGTCATCGAGATGCTGGAACCCCTCAAAATGGTGCGCTCCCGGCTGCATCAACTGGATAGCCGCCACCCGCTCTCCTGCGATGATGTCCGCCGACAATTGGCGGACCTGCTGCGCCCGGGATTTCTGTTCGACACCGACAGCTTCTGGCTGCGTCAGTACCCCCGCTATCTCAAGGCCGCGGCCATGCGCCTGGAGAAATTACCCGGCTACCCTGAAAAGGATCCACAAGTCATCCAGGAAACCCGCGCCATGTCCGCCGCCCTCGAGGAGGTGGCGCGAAAAATCGCCAACCTGGATGATCAGGGGCGGGCCGAGCTGGAAAAGTATCGCTTCATGATCGAGGAGTATCGGGTTTCCTGTTTTGCCCAGGTACTGAAAACCGTGGTGCCCGTTTCCACCAAACGCATTGCCGCGCAATTGGACAGCATCAGGGCTCTGCTGCCGTAGGGCGTGGGGAACCCACGGGACCCGCTGGTGTCTCAAGTCGGACTGGTTGTGCGGTCGACACCGATCGCCGCGCCAGATTGTCCATAGCTACAGGAGTTGACCATGAGCAGAACAACCTCGAAACCACTGGCCATCGCCGCTGGCGCCGCCTTTATCGCCTCATCCACCCTGGCGCCAGTCGCCCTGGCCGCCGACAACCCCTTCCAGATGACCGAAATGTCCAGTGGCTATCAACTTGCCGACCATCACGGAGACAAGCAGGGCGAAGGCCGTTGCGGCGAGGGCAAAAAGAAAGACAAGGACAAGGACAAGGATGGCGATAAGAAGGATCGCAAGGACAAAGACAAGGACAAGGACAAGGACAAGGACAAGGATCGGGGCGGCTACTGACCTGACCCGGTGCGCGCCCATGCCACCGTCCATCGCTGAATTTCGCGGAAAATCATGGCCGTGACCGGCAACCCCCTGAAGACGGGCGCCGGCATCGGCCTGCGCCGCGCGCTGATGGACGAGATCGGTTGCGCCACCGCCGATCCTCGCGTTTTCCCGGATCCTGACTTTCTCGAAGTCGCGCCGGAAAACTGGATCGGCGTAGGTGGGCGCCTTGGCAGGGAGTTCAAGGCCGTCACCGAGCGCTATCCGCTGCTCTGTCATGGTCTCTCCCTGTCCATCGGTTCCAGGGATCCCCTGGACTGGGATCTGTTGCGGGAAATTCGCCGGTTTCTCGATGAGCACCAGGTGCATGGTTATTCCGAGCATCTCAGCTATTGCAGCGATGGCGGCCACCTCTACGACCTGTTCCCCATACCTTTCACCGCGGAGGCCGTCAAACACACCGCCGATAGAATCTGCCAGGTCCAGGACTTTCTCGACCGGCGCATCGCCCTGGAGAATATTTCCTATTACGGTGCCCCGGGCGCGGAGTTGAGCGAAATCGATTTTCTCAAGGCCGTGCTCGAGGAGTCCGACTGCCTGCTGTTGCTGGACATCAATAATGTCCATGTCAACAGCGTCAACCATGGCTACGATCCCCTGGATTTCCTGGCTCAAGTACCTGGGGAGCGTATCGCCTGGCTGCATGTCGCTGGTCACGCCATCGAGGATGAGACCCTGCTGGTGGACACCCACGGCACGGCGGTGGCCGACGCGGTGTGGGATTTACTCTCCGCCACCTATCAGCGCTTCGGTCCCCTGCCCACCGTGCTGGAGCGGGATTTCAACCTGCCGCCTTTGGTGGAACTGCTCACTGAGGTGGAACACATTCGCGACCTGCAGCGTCAGACGCCCGCGGCGATACCGGCGCGCCTGGCAATGGCGACGGGCTGATGGCCGTGGGGTTGGCGGACATTCAACAGGCCTTCGTCGGCCACCTGCGGGACCCGGACCAGTGTCCGCCGCCCCAGGGTATTGCCCCGAGGCCCATGGCGCTGTACCGCGAACTGGTCCACAACGGTATTGAATCCCTGTTGGCCCAGGGTTTTCCGGTATTGAGGGCCATGGTCGATGATGGGTATTGGCGCGGTCTGGTGACGGACTTCGTGCGCGAACATCGCTGCGAAACACCGTATTTTTACCGGGTCAACCGCGAGTTCGTGGTGTACCTGAACGAGGAGCGGGACCCCCGCCAGGATGATCCGCCCTTTCTCGGCGAACTGGCCCACTACGAGTGGATCGAACACGATGTGGCCATCGCCCCAGGGGATTGGCGCCCCGCGTCCCGCCAGCCGGACTGGCAGGGCGACACCCTGGCCATGTCACCCTTCGCCCGTTGCCTCTCCTACCGCTTCCCCGTTCATCTCATCGGGCCCGACAACCAGCCGGCGGAAAGACCGTCGTCTCTTACCTGGTTGGTGGTGTACCGCAATGCCGAGGAGCAAGTGAAATTCCTCGAAGTGAATGCCGTCACCGCACGGGTACTGCTGTTGATTGCTGGCGGTGAAGGCAGCGGACTACAGGTGATTTCACGGATTGCCCGTGAAATGAACCAATCATCCGACAACCTCCAAGCCCATGGCCTGGAGCTGCTGAACAAACTTTACGCAATCGGGGTTATTCGTACCCTCTGATCGGTTGGTTTTCATCCGAGTCCCGTCCTCTCTGGTTCCTGCTGATTTTCCTCTTATCCTCCACTACCCAGAATTCCGCTTCTCATGGCCGGAGTTACCAGCCAAGGCGCGGCATCGACCAAGATCCAGGGTAGCAGCTTTTGCACGACATGCCCTGTGCATTGTGTTTCGATGGCATTACCCATGGAAACCTGCACCAGACTCTCTTGGCGTCAGACGTCAGACGTCAAGCGTTCAACATCAGACCGAATTCCCCCGCATGTAGACCCTATATCCGTCTTCAGTGTAATAAATAGAAGTGCCCATTCTTCTGTCATCAGACTGAAATGATTCGCGCCCATCATGCACGCCATGACGCATGGCCGCCAAGGCCTTGCGTTTGGCGAAGCACGAACCACTAACCGCGAAAAAACAACTGTTTACAGAAGAGGAGAGCTCCATGAAAAAGGCACTTTTACCCCTGGCCATCGCCGCGGTCCTGCCCATGGC
>JBJHDJ010000125.1:0-6805 GCA_050486485.1 Porticoccaceae bacterium | reverse complement strand
ACATCGACGGCAACGCCCAGCGCTCCATCAACCGCTTTTCCAACGAACTGCAAGGGGAAAGCCTGCTGCGCGCCGCGTCCCGCTACGGCCTGGCGTTGGCCCAGTCGCGGGCGGGCCGCCACGACGAGGCGCGGGCCACTCTCGCCACCCTGCTGCGGGATGAGCCGGACAACCTGATATTCCAGCTCGCCGCCGTGGAACTGGACAATGCCAGGGGTAGCCACGACACCGCCCTGGCTCGCCTGGCGGAATTGGAGAGCCGCCACCACAATCACTACGCGGTACAGCGGGCCAAGGCGGAGGTTCTACTCCAGAAAGGTGATTACAACGCCTCCCAGAAGGTGCTGGAGGAACTGAGCCGGCAGAGACCCGACGACCCGGATGTGTGGTTCGAACTGGCGGAAGTGAGCGGCCTGGCGGGGGACATCGTCGCGGTGCACAAGGCCAGGGCGGAATACTTCGTGCAGATCGGCGTGTTCGACCAGGCCAAGCAGCAACTGACCTACGCCCAACGGCTGGTGCGCGGCAATTTTCGCGAAAGCGCCCTGATCGAGCAGCGGCTCAAGGATGTGGCGGTGTTGGAGGAGCGGACGAGGAATTTGTAGGATAATTTAGTTGTCAGTTTTCAGTTTTCAGTTTTCAGTTTTCAGTTTTCAGTTTTCAGTTTTCAGTTTTCAGTTTTCAGTTTTCAGTTTTCAGTTTTCAGAAAGTTTGCCATTGTTTCACCGCTGACGGCCCGAAGCCCCAATCGCAGTGAAAAAACCCGGACTCCCCGGTTCCCACGATCATCTTTTCCCTGAAAACTGAAAACTGCCAACTGATAACTGTTTCCATCAATCCCCTGATTTCGCCACCGCCCTGACACCCGCGAGTTGCCGCTCCCGAAACGCCAGCATGCGCCCCAGGGAAACCATGGCCTGACGGCCCACAGCCGGATCGACGATCACCTCGTTGCCGCCCTGTTCCAGGGTGTGCATCATGTTTTCCAGGTGATTCATGGCCATCCACGGGCAGTGGGCGCAACTGCGGCAAGTGGCGCCCTGCCCCGCCGTGGGGGCGATGATCAGCTCCTTGTCCGGAGCCGCCTGCTGCATCTTGTAGAAGATGCCCTGGTCGGTGGCCACGATCATCCGGGGATTGGGCAGGGTGCGGGCCGCCTCGATCAACTGCGAGGTGGAACCCACGGCGTCGGCCATGTCCACCACATGATCCGGCGATTCGGGGTGCACCAGCACCGCGGCGTCGGGATACAGGGCTTTCAGATCCTTGAGGCCCCGGAACTTGAACTCCTCGTGAACGATGCAACTGCCGTCCCACAACAGCATGTCGGCGCCGGTCTTCTTCTGCACATAACTGCCCAGGTACTTGTCGGGTGCCCACAGTATCTTGTGCCCCTCGCTGTCCAGGTGGTCAATCACATCCAGCGCGATACTGGAAGTCACCACCCAGTCGGCGCGGGCCTTCACCGCCGCCGATGTGTTGGCGTAGACCACCACGGTTCTGTCCGGATGCTGGTCGCAAAACGCCGAGAAATCCTCCGCCGGACAGCCGATATCCAGGGAGCAGGTAGCCTCCAGGGTGGGCATCAGCACGCGCTTTTCCGGGGTGAGAATCTTGGCGGTCTCCCCCATGAAGCGCACCCCGCACACCAGCAGGGTGGACGCCTTGTGTTGCTTGCCAAAGCGCGCCATCTCCAGGGAGTCGGAGACGATGCCGCCGGTCTCCTCCGCCAGTTTCTGAATGGCCGGCTCCGTATAGTAGTGAGCGACGATCACCGCGTCCTTCTCCACCAGCAGCTCGCGGATACGCGCCCCATGGGCGGCTTCCTGCTCGGCGCTGTAGCGGGGTTCGTCGTGGAGGCGGTCGAGGTGCCGCTCCACCAGCTCGCGAAAGTGGGGGTTCTCGGCCAGTTGCAGGCGATTGGGCGGATTCATAGACAACTACGCATAGGGAAACCGACGAATTCTAGCACAGTCGACCACTCAGACACCGTTGACGGAGGGGAGTTGCAAGGGGACGGAGCGTGGCGACAGCCTCCACGGGGCAAGGCCCGGCAATCCATCACACCGCCGCCAATTCTCGCTGCTGCAGGGCGTGGATACGGTCCCGCAACGCCGCCGCCTCCTCGAATTCCAGGTTGCGGGCGTGCTGGTACATCTTTTCCTCCAGCTCGGCGATGCGCGCCGCCAGGTCCTTGAGGGACGCCACCTGGTCCTCCACGGCGTCCTGGTAGCCCCTGCGGCCCTCCGCCACCTTACGCTTCTTGCCGCGCCCGGGTCCATACACCAGGGCGCCCTCCATGATATCCGCCACGGACTTCTCGATGCCCCTGGGCGTCAGGCCATGTTCGGCATTGAAGGCGATTTGCCTGGTCCGGCGCCGCTCCGTCTCGTCGATGGCCCGCTGCATGGAGCCAGTGACCTTGTCGGCGTAGAGGATGGCGCGACCCTCGAGATTGCGGGCGGCGCGGCCAATGGTCTGGATCAGCGATTGCTCGGAGCGCAGGAAGCCCTCCTTGTCGGCGTCGAGCACCGCCACCAGGGCCACTTCCGGCATGTCCAGCCCCTCCCTCAACAGGTTGATGCCCACCAGCACATCGAACTCGCCGAGGCGCAAATCGCGGATGATCTCCACCCGCTCCACGGTATCGATATCCGAGTGCAGGTAGCGCACCCGTACACCGTGCTCGTCGAGATAATCGGTGAGATCCTCCGCCATGCGCTTGGTCAGCGTGGTGATCAGCACGCGGCTGCCCACTGCGACGCATCGGCGAATCTCCCCCAGCACATCATCCACCTGGGTGGTGGCGGGACGCACCTCGATGCGTGGATCCACCAGCCCCGTGGGCCGCGCCACCTGCTCCACCACCTGGCCGGCGTGTTCCGCCTCGTACTTGCCGGGCGTGGCGGACACGAAGATGGCCTGGGGGGAAATGCGCTGCCACTCGTCAAAACGCATGGGCCTGTTGTCCAGGGCGGAAGGCAGCCTGAAGCCGAATTCCACCAGGGTCTCCTTGCGGGAGCGGTCGCCACGGTACATGGCCCCCAACTGGGGAATGGTGACATGGGATTCGTCGATCACCATCAACGCCTCCGGAGGCAGGTAGTCGAACAGGGTGGGTGGCGGCTCCCCTGGCTGGCGACCGGACAGGTAGCGGGAGTAGTTTTCGATGCCGTTGCAGTAGCCCAGCTCGCGCATCATCTCCATATCGTAGCGGGTGCGCTCCCCCAGGCGTTGCGCCTCCAGCAGCTTGCCCATCTGATTGAGCTGTTCCAGGCGCTCCCGCAGTTCGGCGTCGATATGCTCCACGGCGTCGAGAATGGTCTGACGCGGGGTGGCGTAGTGGGTCTTGGGGTAGATGGTGAAGCGCGGCACCTTGCCCTGTAGCTCCCCGGTAAGGGGATCGAACAGGTGGATACCGTCGATCTCGTCGTCGAACAGCTCGATGCGCACCGCCTGGTCCTCCGAGTCCGCCGGGAAGATATCGATCACATCCCCCCGCACCCGGTAAGTGGAACGGCGGAAGTCGGCATCGTTGCGGCTGTACTGCAACTCCGCCAGGCGGCGCAGCACCAGGCGCTGGTCGATGCGGTCCCCCTTCACCAGGTGCAACACCATCTTCAGATAGGCCTCGGGATCCCCCAGGCCATAGATGGAGGACACCGTCGCCACCACCACCACATCGCGGCGCTCCATCAGCGCCTTGGTGGCGGACAGGCGCATCTGCTCGATGTGCTGGTTGATCGAGGCATCCTTCTCGATGAAGGTATCGGAAGACGGCACATAGGCCTCGGGCTGGTAGTAATCGTAGTAGGACACGAAGTACTCCACGGCATTGTCCGGAAAGAAATCCCGGAACTCCCCATAAAGCTGCGCCGCCAGCGTCTTGTTGTGGGCCAGCACGATGGTGGGCCGTTGCAGGCGCTCGATCACATTGGCGATGGTGAAGGTCTTGCCGGACCCGGTGACCCCCAGCAGGGTCTGGGCGGCAAGCCCCGCCTCCAGCCCCGCCACCAGGGCATCGATGGCCTGGGGCTGATCCCCCGCGGGCTGATAGCTGCTGACGATGCGGAACGGCTTCATGGTATACCCCGGCGTATGGCGCAACCGTGCATTATAGGGAAAATGCCCCATGACTTCAGACCCTTGCTCAGCCCTTGCTCAGCCCTTGCTCAGCCCTTGCCCAGCCCTTGCCCAAAGAGTGAACAACGCGGGAGAGCCCCAAAAAAGGCCAGGAGGCGGGGTTGACGAAGCCGAACCCCCTCACTAATATACGCGGCCTCGAGAGAGACCATTCCGCCTTAGCTCAGTCGGTAGAGCAAATGACTGTTAATCATTGGGTCGCTGGTTCGAGTCCAGCAGGCGGAGCCAAATTTTGATACGCATTAAGGGGTTACCGAGAGGTAGCCCTTTTTTGTTGCCCTGTAGGCTTTGGGTCGCCATGGAAAGTCATTGGGTCTACTCAGGATGACCCTATGATTGAAATCTTTGGGTCGGGTAGTGATGGATGCATCATCCTGACTGGCGATTGGAGATGCTCATGCGATGTAGCCGGTGTTGACTCCCCCCCTCGCTGTTGCTATAGGCTGCACTTCTGGGAGTAGTAGATCGCGTGGTGGGCATGGCTACACCCAGGCGACGGCCTCGGCTGGCTAGGAGGGGCGAACAAAAGTAAAGTCTCGTCCCTGTAAATGCCGCAAGTAGTCAAAATGTCCAATTCTGGTGCTGCATAAATTCTCGTAGATTTATACAGGGAACTTTGAAGTGATCACAAACATTAGGAATTTTTGCAGCGTTCTTTTTTCGAGCCTCATCGGTGACTACTACACCCTTTTTTCGAACTTTTGCTGCAGAAACAACAAAAGGATCGGCGACTGGTGTACCTTTTAATCTTTGCTTTTCTCCTATCAAAGACTGGAAATGTCCTACCCTAAATATCTCGGCGACAAATTTTAGCTCTTCATTATTGGGCGTTGTAAAAATGTGTTTCCTGTCTTTCAGCCAATCGTTGACATGACCGGACGGATTTCCATTTTGTAGCTCACGCCACACCTCTTTCGTGGAAATTAATTGGCCTGAATCAACCAACTGATCCAGTCCCACCCAAACGGATTTGAAAATTTCAGGGAAGAAGTGTTTGAGGTTACTTAGAGAGCTGTTGTCAAATACATAGATTATTCGTTCATCATTCATGCCATTACGCCTTGCAGAATCCTTTGCTCCAGTCCTTCAAAATTATTGGCTTTTATACCCAGCAAGTCTGAGGCCTGCTCCAACGACAGCTGATTGCGATAATGCTGCCTTACCACTTCCCTCGCAAATCGTTCACTCAAATAGGTATTTACATTAGCGTACCAGTCCCCGCCTTTTCTTTTTTTCTGTTGCGCAGCCCAAATTTCAGCTTTGTACTGGTAAAAAATGTGACTAACTCTGCGCTGATCGAGAAAGCGGCGCAGAATCGCTTCACGACTTACGCCGTAGCGGTTAGCCAGCATTTCTATTTCATTATCTTCTACTCCATCCAGCTCTGTCGGCAGATGTGCACTGTATTGTGAAAAGTCATCCGGCGGAATTAGGATATCCGCAGCCAATGCATTACAAAGACGTTCGGTTATTTGGAATGCCCTAGGTAGCTGATCTATATACCCAGTATCGAACTTACTTAGGCCATTTTGCTCCAATAGAAGGTGACAAAGTTCGTGCAACAGGCTGAATACTTGCCTGGTTTTACTGGTGCTATTATTCAGATAGATGACCGGAAATTGATGGTCTGCAAGACAAAACCCAGATATCTCTCTCTGCTTGAAAGGTGCTTTGAAAACGAAAACCCCTTTATCCTCCAGTGCGTTGCGCCATGCTTTGAGAGCAACCTCTGACCGCCGCCACTCGGATTGTTGCTCCATAGTGACACCGAGGTAGTCTCGGACTCGATCAGCAAGAAGATTTACACCATCTTCTGGACTGATTCGTAGGTCATGCCATATTCTTTGTTTTACTGGGTTTTCGCCAAAGATTTCCACCAAAGCCAACTGATACGCATGAGCGCGGCGAATATGCAGCCGGGTATCGGGAAGTAGCTGTTCCAATTCTTCTTGGGGTAAAGTTCTGAATTCGGTTTGAGGCTCAGTTTCAACAGGTGGCCTCGGCAAGAAAAATACCGCTAGCGGTCTTTTGTAAACTTCATAGGCTAATTTCTCAAGTTGCGCGTAAGTAGGGGCAAGCTCTCCTGCCTCCCAGGCTTCAATCTCACCAACCTTTCGCTTGAGACGCTGGGCGACATCATCCACGCTTAATCCCATGGATTCCCGCGCCCAGCGAATTACACTGGGTTGTATCCCTTCTACGGGTTGTCTGTTCATTTCTTTTCTCTTTCTCAGATCGAGTCGCTGTTCATCATATCAGGGCAGCCTGAAACCAAGGACCTAAATAGAAAAATTATATAAATCAAATATTTATAAATTAGGACAACTGGGCATCTTATTAGACGATAGTAAAACTTCACAACCACTGAATCCAGCGTTCTGGACGATTTTCAGCCTTCGTTCATCCCTTACTTCAACCACCAATCGATTATTGATCATATATCAATCAGCTCAAGGAATCCCCTATGCCCGATTGCAACACCGATACCCCACCGCCACCCTCAGCACCGGCCACACTCACGAAACTCCAACATGCGTAACCGGTCATTTTAAGGAGGGGTTGCGGGCCATCCACAAGTCTGATCGCAAGGGATTGTCCGCGAACTTCTCTTTCCACAGCCTTGGCGTAAGATCAGCTACCTCCCTGGCCGGGTGAATGTTGA
>JBJHDJ010000124.1:0-6825 GCA_050486485.1 Porticoccaceae bacterium | reverse complement strand
ACAGCCACAGGCCACGGCGAATTGCATCGCGGACTCGTGCAACAGCGTAAGGCTCGCGTCCGCCCTGAGTTCGGCGGCGAGGATGGCGCCCCGGGGATCGGGAAACGGACCCAGGATAGCGGGTGACAGGTTTGCCGCCCTGGGCGGCGGCAGGGTATTCAGGGTTTCCCTGAGTCTTTCCAGTTGCCCTTGCCGGAGATCCCCCAGAAAGGCCAGGGTGACATGGAGGTTCTCTGGCGGTGCCCAGTGCAGGCGAATGCCACTGGCACTTTCGTTTGGAAGGTAGGCCCTGGCAGCCGCCAGCAGCCGGGCGGAAACCGCCCCTGGCACCGCCAGGGCGGCGAACACACGGCGGTGAAGCTCCCCGTCAGGCAAGTTCGCTGCGTCGCGCATCGGTGACATAGGCATCGAGCTGGTGACAGAAGTTCTCAATGGCGGCGCAACGGGCCTCGATCACCCGCCGGTCGCCGCCCACCACCACAAAGGTCCATTGCGCCCGCTGCCACTGGTCATGGTAGCCGCTCTCCGTCACCGCCACCTGGGTGTCGCGTCCGAAAGTGTCCGCCAGGCGCCGCAAGCGGGCACGCTTTTCCTTGAGGGAGCCGCAGCCGGGTAACTGGAAATCGACGGTGAGTTGCATAACGGGCATTTGAAGAGCTCCGGAAACTGTCTGACATGATGGCAAATTCCAGGTGTGTGGAGTTAGGCCGCCACACTGCCGACAAGGGACTCGCCTTGTGATGGTGGATAGGGCAAGTATAATGCGCCACTTTTGCACACTACCCGGCCTCAAGCCATGATCCACAAAACCTCCACGCCGCCCTGAGTTCCGCGTCCCGACATACGCGTTGTTCCCATTGATTTTCCCCTGATAGGGGTGCTGGCCCCAGGCAAACCGCCCCGTTCATCCTGGCCGCGGACAACCGCCTGGATGTGTATCGCCGATCATTTGCAAAGTTCTTTACAGGATCCGACATGCTGTTTCATTCCACCCGAGCCGACTGGCTCGGCAATATTCGTGGTGATCTCCTGGCGGGGACCGTCGTCGCCCTGGCGCTGATTCCCGAGGCCATCGCCTTTTCCATCATTGCCGGTGTCGACCCCAAGGTGGGACTCTACGCCTCGTTCTGCATCGCCGTGGTCACCGCCATTGTCGGCGGCCGCCCGGGCATGATCTCCGCGGCTACCGCCGCGATGGCGGTGCTGATGGTGACCCTGGTGAAGAATCACGGCCTCGAATACTTGCTGGCGGCAACGGTACTGACCGGCATCTTGCAGATCGCCGCGGGGTATTTGAAGCTGGGCAACCTGATGAGCTTTGTCTCGCGCTCGGTGGTGACCGGTTTTGTCAACGCCCTGGCGATACTGATCTTCCTGGCACAATTGCCGGAGCTCACCAATGTGACCTGGCATGTCTACGCCATGACCCTTGCCGGACTGGGGATCATTTACCTGCTGCCCTTGGTGCCGGTGCTGGGTAGGCTGATACCCTCGCCCCTGGTGTGTATCCTGGTGTTGACCATTGTGGCGGTGGCTTTCGGCATTGATATCCGCACCGTGGGTGACATGGGGGAACTGCCGGACACCCTGCCGGTATTCCTGTGGCCCGATGTGCCCCTCAACCTGGATACCCTGATGATCATCCTGCCCTATTCGACGTCCCTGGCGGTGGTGGGGTTGCTGGAATCCATGATGACCGCCACCATCGTCGACGACCTCACCGATACCCCCAGCGACAAGAACCGCGAGTGCAAGGGCCAGGGGATCGCCAACATCGGCGCCGGGATGATCGGCGGCATGGCGGGATGCGCGATGATCGGGCAATCGGTGATCAATGTGAAATCCGGCGGTCGTGGCCGCCTGTCCACCCTGTGGGCCGGAATCTTCCTGCTGATCCTGGTGGTTTTCCTGGGGCCGCTGTTGACGGTGATTCCCATGGCCGCCCTGGTGGCGGTGATGATCATGGTGTCCATCGGTACCTTCAGTTGGCGCTCCATCGTCGACCTCGGCAAGCATCCCCTGTCATCCAACATCGTGATGGTGGTCACGGTGGTGGTTGTGGTGGCCACCCACAATCTGGCCTTTGGCGTGCTGGCGGGTGTGTTGCTAGCCTCCCTGTTTTTCGCCAACAAGGTCAGTCACTTCCTCTATGTGGTATCGGAGCTGGACGAGGCGGGGACCACCCGTACCTACCGGGTGGTGGGTCAGGTATTCTTCAACTCCGCCGAGCGCTTTCTCGGTGAATTTGATTTCCGCGAAGCCCTCGATAATGTGGTGATCGATCTCAGCCGCGCCCACTTCTGGGACATTTCCGCCGTGGGGGCGCTCGACAAGGCGGTGATCAAGTTTCGCCGCGAAGGGGCCCAGGTGGCCCTGATTGGCCTCAACGAGGCCAGCGCCACCATCGTCGACCGTTTCGGGGTTCACGACAAGCCGGAAGATATCGAAAAAGTCCTGGGGGGACACTGATGAATCACAACAGAGTCACCGTGCTGGCCTGCATCGACGGCTCCGCCTTCGCCCACGGCGTGGTGGATTACGCCGCCTGGGTATCACGCACTCTGGGGGCACCCCTCAAGTTGCTCCACAATATCGAGCGCAGGGAGCACGCGCCGATATCAGACCTGAGTGGCACCCTTGGCCTCGGTGAGCGGGAGGAGCTGCTGGATCAGTTGGCTTCCCTGGAGGAACAGCGCAGCAGGATCCTCCTGGAGCAGGGCAAGGGAATGTTGGAGGCGGCCCGCCAGCGGGCCGAGGCCGAGGGCGCCATCGAACCGGTGAAAATGCAGCGCCATGGCAGCCTGGTTGAATCCCTGATTGAACTGGAGGACGAGATCCGGGTGCTGGTGCTAGGGGTGCGCGGGGAGGATCACGAGCACCGCCAGCATCAACTGGGGGCGCAATTGGAGAAGGTGATTCGCGCCATGCACCGTCCGGTGATGGTGGTCAACCGCGAGTTCAGCGAAGCCCCGGCCCGCTGCCTGGTGGCCTATGATGGCAGTGACGCGGCCCGCAAGGCGCTGGCCATGGTGGCGGAAAGCCCGTTGTTTCAGACCCTGGAATGCCACCTGGTGCATGTTTCCAGGGAGGTGGAATCCCCGGTGCTGGCGGAGGCCGCCGCGGCTGTGAGCGCCGCCGGTGTGCGTGTGGTGACCGCCAGCCTGCACGGCGATGTGGAAAAACAACTGGCGGATTACCAGCAGCGGGAGGACATTGGCCTGATAGTGATGGGAGCCTTTGGCCATGGCCGCCTGCGGGAACTGCTGTTTGGCAGCGTCACCCACCGCATGCTGGCCAATGCCAGGGTACCTCTGTTGTTGCTGCGCTAATGTCGCGCCCTTAGCTGATTCGGCAATAGCCGCCAGGTATGCCCCGCTTGGATAGCACCCACTGCCAAAGCTGGATATCCCGGGCGCGGAAGGCCCCGGCGCAGCATTGCAGATAGTAGCGCCACATGCGGTAGAAGCGTTCGCCGAGTTGGTCGGCAAAGCGCGGCCAGGCGGCCTCGAAGTTGGCGTGCCAGGCCATCAGGGTTTTGTCGTAGTCGGCGCCGAAGTTGTGTAGGTCCTCCACCACGAACAGCCGTTCCACGGCGTCGCCGATCTGGCCGATGGAGGGCAGCTCGCCGTTGGGGAAGATGTATTTGTCGATCCAGGGGTCGGCCCCGCCGCGCCGCACATTTCTGCCGATGGTGTGCAGCAGGAACAGGCCATCGTCCGCCAGGCAGCGGTTGGCGACTTCCATGTAGGTGCGGTAGTTCTTGTGGCCGACATGTTCGAACATGCCGATACTGACGATATGGTCGAACTTCTCGTCCACGGTGCGGTAGTCCTGGAGGCGAAATTCCACCGGCAGATGGCGGTACTTTTCCGACCCCAGGGCAGCCTGCTGCTTGGAGATGGTGACGCCGACGCACTCCACCCCGTAGTTTTCCGCGGCAAAACCCATGAAGCTGCCCCAGCCGCAGCCGATGTCCAGCACTTTCATGCCGGGCTTGAGTTCCAGCTTGCGGCAGATCAGGTCGAGCTTCGCCTCTTGCGCGGTGGCCAGGTCGCTGGCGTCCTTCCAGTAGCCGCAGGTGTAGGTCATGCGTGGGTCCAGCATGGCGGCGTAGAAGTCGTTGCCGAGGTCGTAGTGGCGTTCCCCCACCTGCCAGGCACGCTTGACGGTCTGGCGGTTGAACAGGCGGGCCTTGAGGGAGTGGTAGATCAGGCGCAGGGGCTTGAGCTCCCTTTCCAGTCCGGCGCGCAGTACCCGGTGGAAGAATTCATCGAGGCGCTTTGCATCCCAGGCGCCGTCCATGTAGGCCTCGCCGAGCCCAAGGCTGCCGCGGGCCAGCACCCGCTCGGGGACATCGGGGGCGTGAAAGTGGATATCCCATGGCCGGCTGCCGTCAATTCTGACATCGGCCCTGGCGAGCATTTGCTCCAGTAGCCGGTACGCCCCCGAAGGCTTGGCGCGGGCTTGCGAACCGGTTGACTCGTGATAGTCGCTGGTCTGGTCCTGCATGCACGACTCCTCTCTTTTCCTGGTGGCCGGGAGGTTGCACGGGCAAGAAGCCTTTAGGGCAACCTCGATCAATAGAGGTGCCCTTTATTTCGCAGTCAGGCTCTGATTTGCCTAAGCGCACTTTCGCTCCTACTGAGAATAACCCCGTCGCCAGGGTATTTCCACTTGCAGGACAAGTGAGTTGCGTCCCGGTATCTCATTGTATTGATGTGACACAATGGAAATTCCGATGGAGCAGGGCTGAGTCAATCAGTTTCCTGGGGCAGCTTCATGCCGACAATGGCGATATCCGTGCCCTTTAGCTGGCGCACCACGAATTCCGCATGGCCGATGGTGATGCGGTCGCCGACGATGGGGGGTCGGCGCAGATGGTCGGTGATCCAGGCGCTGAGGGTCTTGTCGGCGTCTGGCGGCTCCGGCAGGTCGTAGAAGCCACAGACCTGGCCAACGGTGATGCTGGCGTCCAGCACAAAGTCGCCAAATACTCGGCGGAAGTTCTTACTGTCCCCCGTCTCCGGCAATACCAGTCCCCACCAGCGCGCCACCCAGGCGAGGCTGCCGCCCTGTAATAGCAGGGAGGTGACCACAACCACGAAGGCCACATGGAACAGGGTGTCGGCGCCCTCGATGCCCGCCATCATGGGGAAGATGGCCAGCACCACGGGCACCGCCCCCCGCAACCCCACCCAGGCGATGAACAGGGTTTCCTTGGCGGTAAAGTGGAAAGGCGCCAGGCAAATCCCCACCGCCGCCGGGCGGGCCACCAGCATCAGGAACAAGGCAATGCCGAGGGCGGGCCACAGGCTGCCGGTGACCTCGCTGGGATTCACCAGCAAGCCCAGCAGCAGGAACATCAGCGCCTGGGCGAGCCACGCGAAGCCGTCCATGGCGGACAGGGACTGGCGCACCGTCTTGCGGGCGCGGTTGCCCACCAAAACGCCAAAGATATAGATGGCCAGAAAGCCCGAACCGCCCAGCCATGTGGTGAGGGCGAACACGCCGATGCCGGCGGACATCAGCAGCAGCGCGAGGATGCCGGCGCCGCCGTCCAGCAGGCCGCGCATGCGGTTCATCACCGAGGCGATGGCGTAGCCCCCGCCGATACCCACCAGGGCCCCGACACTGAACTGCTGGACGAAGCTGATGGCGATGGCGGCGGCCCCTTGTTGGTCCATGGCATCGCTGGTGGCAGCCGCTGCCACGCCGATGAACAGCAGGGTCAGGTAAACCGCCATCGGGTCGTTCATGCCCGACTCGATTTCGAGGGTGGCGGCAACCCGTTCATTGAGCCTCACACCACAGGATTTGAGCAGGGAGAACACCGCCGCCGCATCCGTGGAGCCAACAATGGCCCCCAGCAGCATGGCCATGGGCCAGCTCAGCTCCAGCAGCCACATGGCGGCGAGGCCGGTAAGGGCCGCCGACAGCACCACTCCGAAGGTGGCCAGAATCAGCGAGGGTTTGAGGCCAGTGCGGAAAGTGGAGAAATCCGTGCGCAACCCGCCATCGGCGAGGATCACCGCCAGGGCGATATTGCCCACCCAGAAGCTCAACTCGAAGTCGTTGAACTCGATGCCACCAATGCCGTCCACGCCGCTCAGCCCGCCGACGATCAGGAACACCAGCAGGAAGGGAAACCCGACCCGGGAAGAGATGATGCCGGTGAACACCGCGACAAAGATCAGCGCGGAGGCGGCCATCAGTGGCAGGGCGAGAAAATCAAGGGAAAGCATTTTGCTCCTGGGTGTCTTTCCGTGGCGCTTGCGCTGAGAATAGCCTGATTTTCCTGTTTCCAGTAACAGGAGCGGCTTGCTGATTGGACGAGAAAGCAAGGCCTCCAACCGTCAATGGCCTGGAGCAACGCCCTGGAATCGGCAGAGAGATAGTCATCAACTCAGCCAGCCAGCTCCCACCGCCCTGACGGCACACATTTGGCGTGGTGTCCCACCACGAGGAACAGTGGCAGGGAGGCAACCCAGCAAACTGGCTCGGATCATCTCGGCGTCAGACGTCAGACGTCAGACGTCAGACCAGCCCTTAAAGCCTCATTTCCGGCACCTGGTCGGGCACCACCAGCTTGCCGGCAGTCTTGGCGACGATCTCGTCCACGGATACGCCGGGGGCCCGTTCCTTGAGAATAAAGGCGCCATCGGCAATCTCCAGGTAGGCCAGGTCGGTAAGCACCTTTTTGATGCAGCCGGCGCCGGTTAGGGGCAGTGTGCATTTGGGCAACAGCTTGGAATTACCGTGCTTGTCGGCGTGGCTCATCATCACGATGATATTGGGGGCCGCCGCCACCAGATCCATGGCGCCGCC
>JBJHDJ010000123.1:0-6867 GCA_050486485.1 Porticoccaceae bacterium | reverse complement strand
CAATGATGGCCCCCGCCGCGCCGAACGGCACGGCGATAAGCACATAGAAAGGCTGCAGGTAGGATTTGAACTCCACGGCGAGAATGGTGTACATGGCCAGCAACGCCAGAACGGCGCCCATCACCAGATGATTGACGAGAATGCCGATCTCCATCTGGTCACCCTCCAATCCCAGGCTGACGCCGGGAAAACGCTGACGCAATTCCTCGCGATGATCGCGCATCACCGCCTCGACGATTTCGCCGGCGCCCACCACCCCGGGCACCACATCCGCCTGGACACTGATCACCCGCTGGCGATCGGTGCGATTGATGGTGGTATACCCGGGCATGAACTCGGCGGTGGCCACTTCGGAGAACGGCACGCCGCGGCCGTCCCCCAGGCGGATGTGCATGTCGTCGAGGAAGTTCACGGAGCCGCGCTGGTCCTGCGGGTAACGCACCAGTACCCGAACATCCTCACGCAACCGGGGAATACGCTGGGCCTCTGCGCCGTAGAAGGCGTGGCGCACCTGCCGCGCCACGTCGTTGAGGTCGAGCCCCAGGGTTTCGGCATGGGGCTTGAGCCGGATGCTGATTTCCTGGCGCGCCGACGACTGGCTGTCGGTGATGTCCACCACGCCCTGGTAGCCCGCCAGGGCTTCCCGCAGGTACAGGCGGGCGCCATCCAGTTGCTCGAAATCGCTGCCGGCCAGACGCAGCGAGATATCCTTCGAAGCGCCGAAGAACTGACCGGCAATGCCGAAGCTCTTGATGCCTGGAATGTCGCCGATGGCCGCGCGGATCCGGCGGCTGATCTCATTGCTGCCGATATCGCGGTCGCCGTTGTTGATCAGGCTGATGCTCACCGCCACCCGGTCGCCATCCACCTGCAGGAAGGCCCCCACGATGGCGGGCTCGCCTCGATGTCCCACCACATCCGCTTGTTCCCGTACCTCCTCGATACCCGCCATGATCTGCTCCTTGGCCCGCAGCACATGGGCAAAACCGGTACCTTCCTGGAAGCGAGCGTCCACCACCAGACTCTCCCCTTCGATCTCGGGGTTGAAGCGGACATTCAGCCAACCGCCG
The DNA here is from genome assembly GCA_050486485.1 of Porticoccaceae bacterium. Taxonomy (GTDB): domain Bacteria; phylum Pseudomonadota; class Gammaproteobacteria; order Pseudomonadales; family Porticoccaceae; genus NAT127. The sequence continues at coordinate 5,797 of JBJHDJ010000123.1, read as the reverse complement.
GCGAACAGTGACAGACAAAATGCCAGGATCACCGCGAAGGCGGCCAGGGTGGCGGCGCGATTGGCCAGACAGCGCTTCAGCAGGGGCTGATAGATCTGAAAACTGAAACGATTGAGCCCGTGGGTGAAACGCTGTCGAGCCGCCGCCAACCAGCGGGCCGGGGCATTGGCCGGGGGCTTTTCCGCGGGCAGGTGACTGAGGTGGCTGGGCAGGATCAGCATGCACTCCACCAGGGAGAAGGCAAGGGCCGCCAGCGCCACCACCGGCATCGGACCCATGAACTGCCCCATGGGTCCCGGCAGGGACAGCATGGGCACGAACACCATCATGGTGGTGGCCACCGCCAGCAGCACGGGCTTGGCCACCCCGCCGACCCCGTCAATGGCGGCCTGGGGGCCACGCAGACCGCGCTCGTGCCTGGCGTAGATGTTCTCGCTCACCACGATGGCGTCATCCACCACGATGCCCAGGATCAGCAGGAAGGCGAAGGTGGACATGACATTGAGGGTGACCCCGATCCAGGCCATCACCCAGAGGGTTCCAAGGTAGGCCACGCCAATCCCCGCCGCCACCCACAGGGCCAGGCGTGGGCGCAGGAACAGCAACAGCAACACGAAGACCAGCATCAGCCCCTGCAGGGAGTTCTTGGCAAGCAATTGCAGTCGATCGTAAAGGTAGACCGCATTGTCGCCGACCACCGCGACCTGGTATCCCGGGGGCAGGGACAGCCCCGACAGGTGCTCCCGCACGCGCTGGGAAGTGCCAATGGTGTCGGGACTGTCCCCCACCAGCACGGTGAGACGCACCGCCAGTTGGCCTTCGTATTCCACCAGGAAGTTCTTTTCCTCGAAGGAATCCCGCAGCACGGCGATATCGCCTAGGCGCACCTGCCCTCCCTGCTGGTCCCCGATCACCACGAGATCGGCGAAATCCCGGGCCTGGTAGTTCTGGCCGCGGATCTGCAACTGGATGTCGCCCGCGTCGTTGCGCATCTGCCCCGCCGGCAGGTTGAGGGAACCCTCGCGGATCGCGGTGGCGACACGATCGAAACTCAGCCCCAGGGAGCGCAGGGTGGCCTCGTCGATTTCCACCAGAACCATGGAATCCCGGGTGCCGGCCACATTCACCTGATTCACGCCGTGGAGCAGGTTGATGCCATCCTTCACATCCAGGGCCAGGTCCTTGATCGCCTGTTCGTCGTCTCCCCCGAACACCACCAGTTGCATCACGGAATTGCCGAAATTGAGGTCGCTGACAATGGGGCGTTCGGCGTCCGCCGGGAAGGTGGGGATGGCATCGACCCGGCTCTTGACATCGTTGACCATGCGCTGCACATCCCAGTCCATCACCGTCTCGATGGTGACCGTGCCGATTCCCTGGGCGCAACTGGAGCGAATCTCCTTGATGCCCTGCACATCCGACAGGGCCTCCTCGATCTTGATGCAGATCTGCTCCTCCACCTCCAGGGGACCGGCGCCCGGATAGGGCACCGAAACCCGCACGATGTTGGGTTCGATGGGAGGGAAGAACTCGTTGTCTATGGTGGTGATGGCCAGAAACCCGCCAGCGACGATAATCACCATCAGCAGGTTGGCGGCGACGGGGTTTCTGACGAACCAGGCCAGCAGGGCATTCATGGCGCGGCGTCCCGGGCCGGTTCGCCCACCTCGTCAGGTACACCCTCTTCGTCAGGGAAGCCCTCCTCGCCAGGGAAGCCACCGCCTTGCCACACGTCCTCCGCCTCGAACATTTCAACAGCGGGGTAAGCGCTCTCCCCGGGAACGCTGTCGGGACCAGGGACCAGGGTGGGCTGATAGGTCGCCCCCACCTCGAGGAAAACCGGGGGCTCGGTCAACACCAGGGCCCCGTCGGCCACGCCGCGCACCACGGCACGGTCCGGGCCCACCTCGAGCACCTCCACCGGCACCACGGCCAGGCGCATGTCCTCATCCAGCACCAACAACCGGTCGCGCTGGTACAGGGCGTCGCGGGGCACCACGAAGGCCCCGGGGAAGGGGTTGCTGAGGATAACCGCCTCGACAAAGGATCCCGGCATCAGCGGCGGGCTTTCCTCGCCAGTGGCGCCACTCACTTCCACCACCACGTGATAGAGCCTGCTGGCGGTATCGGCGCGGGGTTCCACCCGCACCAGCCGACCCTGCCAGCGGTAGACGCGATCGCCGGCACGCATTGACAGGGATACCGCCAGAGGCTCGAAGGCCCCCGCTGGATTCTTGAGATTGAGCAGCGACATTTCACGGATGGTGAGGGGCAGCCTGACTTCCATCACCTCACTGCCAAACACCCGGCCCAGGGTTGTTCCCACATTGACGAACTGGCCGAGGTTGACGGCGGTGCTCACCACCCGTCCATCGAACGGGAGCCTGATCTCGGTGCGCTCCAGGTCGAGGCGGGCCTGGAGCACATCCGCCTCGGCGGCACGCGCCGCCGCCTCCGCCGCCGCCAGTTGTGGCTGACGCAGGGCCAGGGCGTTGGCTTCCGGGTTGCCCAGTTCTCGCCACTCCCGCTCCGCCTGCCGGGCCTGACCGCGCTCCAGGGCCAGATTCTTGCGCGCCTCCGCGTGGCGGGATTCCGCTTGAATCTGCCGCACCTCGTAATCCCGGGGGTCAATGCGCAGCAGCACATCACCGGCGCTGAAGCGCCCCCCTGCCGCGAAGGCCTCGCCCACTTCCACGACCTGCCCGGACACCTGACTGGTGACATCGATCTCGGTGCGCGGCGCCACCGTGCCCTGACTTGTGACACGCACCGCGTGGCTGGCAAGCCGCACCTCCATGGCATGGGCGGGATGGGGGGCGTCCGGCTCCGGGGGCCGGGGAGCAGGAGCGGGCCTCAGGGTGAGGGCCAGGTAGGACAACACCAGGCCCGCAACGATTATGGCCACTGTGATGAGGGGGCGTTTATATTCCGTCTTCAAGAAGGGCTCCGCGCCGGGAAATCCGTTTGTGGGTGGCTTTAGCAGGCTGCTGAAAAACATAGGCGAGGCAGCCAGCGCAAGGCATAAATCGGCGAAAAAGCGGAGTTTACACCGAGTAAATGTGCATTTTGAGCCGATATTTAACGCCGCGATGGCAGCGCAGGTAGTTTTTCAACAGCCTGTCAGGCAGCGCCACCGGATACCGGACCACGACGCTGGCGCTAAATGCTAAGTGCCCGACAGCCTATTTGGAATCCCCATTGCAAAGATTTACAGGCACGCCAGCCAGGAACAGCCCATCGGCGGCCGCGGCGGCGACTGTCATCACACTGCCAACAAGCCGTTACACAACTGTCACATTGCCACTCTAGCCTTGGGCCATGGAAAAGACCGCTCCCAAAAACCCGCAGTTGCTGATGCGCCTCCACCAGTTGGATGTGTCGATCTTCCACTGGACCATGAGGCGCAAGCGCCTGGAACTGCTGGCGCGCCTGGCGAGGGCCATCTCCCACAGCGCCGACGGTTTTGCCTACCCGGTGCTGGCGCTGGCCCTGTACCTGGTCGAGCCCGTGGCGGGGGCTGCCTTGGCCGCCGCCATGGCGCTGGCCTTCGCCCTGGAAAGACCCACCTACTGGGTACTGAAAAATACCCTGAGGCGACGCCGCCCGCCCTCGGCGCTGCCCGGCTTCCAGAGTTTCATCATTCCCTCCGACCAGTTTAGCTTTCCTTCCGGCCACACTTCCGGCGCCTTCCTGGTGACAGTGCTGCTGTGCCTGTACTTCCCGGCCCTGGGGCTGCTCGCCCTGCCCTGGGCGGTGCTGGTGGGCATGTCCCGGGTGACCCTGGGGGTACACTTTCCCACCGATATCGTGGCAGGCGCCGCCATGGGATCGATCCTGGCCTGGAGCGCCGTGCAGTTGCTGACGGGAACCCCTTAATGAAAATACTCTACGGCGTGCAGGGTACCGGCAACGGCCACATCACCCGCGCCCGCGCCATGGCCGTGGAGTTGGCAAGGGCCGGCGCCCGGGTGGACTACCTGTTCAGCGGCCGCCCCCGGGACCGACTGTTCGACATGGAACCCTTCGGGGATTTCCAACACCGGGAGGGGTTGACCTTCACGGTGCGCGACGGCCGCATCCTGCCCTTCGCCACCCTCAAGGATTCCAGCCCCCTGGTGTTCGTACGGGACCTGCGCCGCCTGGCGGTGGACAGCTACGATCTGATCCTCACCGACTATGAACCCGTGACCGCCTGGGCCGGCAAGCTGCGCGGCAAGCGGGTGGTGGGCATTGGCCACCAGTACGCCTTCCGCCACGCCATTCCCCAGCACCGGGGCAGCCCGGCGCAGCGCTGGCTGATGCAGTATTTCGCGCCAGCGCAGCTGACCCTGGGACTGCACTGGCACCACTTCGACCAGCCCATCCTGCCACCCATTGCCCCCGTGGAAAGCCACGGTGTCGGCTGCGAGCGGGGACAGATACTGACCTACCTGCCCTTCGAGGGACTGGACGCCATCACCGACCTGCTGGAGCCTTTCGCCGGCTACCGGTTTCTCGTCTATCACCCGGACGCCGACGCCGCCGGGGACCGTCACCGGCGCGCCAACATCCAATGGCTGAGCCCCTGCCGGGACGGCTTCCAGCGCCATCTGCTGCGCAGCGAAGGCGTGATCTGCAACGCCGGCTTCGAACTGGCCAGCGAAGCCCTGCAACTGGGCAAGAAATTGCTGGTCAAGCCCGTGGCGGGGCAGCCGGAACAACTATCCAATGCCCTGGCCCTGGAGTTGCTCGGCTACGGCCACACCATGGACGAGCTGGATGCCGGCGCGGTGGCCAACTGGCTGACCGGCGCCTGCGGCACCCGAATCGTCTACCCCAATGTGGCGGCGGCCATCTGTGCCTGGCTATTGGACGGAGCCCAAGGCGATGTCGCCGAACTGGCGGCATCCCTGTGGCGCCAGACGGTATTGCCGGATCTGACGCCCCTGACCCGCACCGACGCGTCCCTCGCGTCCCTGTCCCGCAATGCCGAAGCTCATGGCGGCAAGACTCGGAGGATATCCCATGGCTGAAGGCGGCGCGGCGGATCACCTGCACTGCAACAGTATCTGGCTGTCGGATATCCACCTGGGCTACAAGGGCTGCCGGGCGGATTTCCTGCTGGATTTCCTGTCCTCCATCCGCGCCGATGTCATTTACCTGGTGGGGGATGTGATCGACTTCTGGGCCATGGGCCGTCACTTCAGCTGGCCCGAGAATCATCAGGCGGTGCTGCGCCGACTGCTGGCCCTGGCGGCCAGTGGCACTCGGGTGGTGTACATCCCCGGCAACCACGACGAACTGAGCCGTGAGCTGTGCGGCAGCAACCTGCTGAATGTGGAAATTCTCCCCGAGGCGGTACATACCACCGCCACCGGCAAGCGGCTGCTGATGGTTCACGGCGACCAATTCGATCACGCGGTACGCCGCGGCCTGATCCATCGCCTGGCGGGGGACATGAGCTACGATTTCCTGTTGTTTCTCAACCGCTGGGGCAACCGCGTACGGCGCTGGGCTGGGCTTCCCTACTGGTCGCTGGCCTATTACATCAAGAACCGGGTGAAGAACGCCCGCGCCGCCATCGCCGCCTTCGAATCGGCGGCCGCCGCCGAGGCCCGGCGCCGGGGCCTGGACGGCATTATCTGCGGCCACATCCACCAGCCGGAGATTCGCACCATCGACGGGGTGCTGTACTGCAACGACGGCGACTGGATCGAGAGCTGTACCGCCCTGGTGGAGCACCGCGACGGGCGCCTGGAGCTGATTCACTGGGGGGACCTGCAACAGGCCCTCAAGTGCGATCGCGCCGCCAATGACG
>JBJHDJ010000122.1:0-6869 GCA_050486485.1 Porticoccaceae bacterium | reverse complement strand
CGCCATGCAGGCCATCGGCTGCGTCGGCGCCAGGATGTGCAACACCAACAACTGCCCGGCAGGCATCGCCACCCAGCGGGAGGATCTGCGCCAGCGCCTGGATGTGTCCAATGCGGCGCAGCGCCTGAAGAATTTTTTCGAGGGCTCGGTGGCGCTGATGCAGGTGATGGCGCGGGCTTGCGGCCACGATGCCCTCGACAAGTTCGCCATCGACGACCTGTCCACCTGGCATCGCGAGATGGCGCGCCTCAGCGGTGTAAGATACGCGGGGGTTGGCGAGCCCTGAGCGCGGGTGGTGGGTACGCCCTGGGCTAACCTTCCCCCTACGAGCCATGGCGCATCGCCACAACCCACCCGTAGATGGGTTGAGCGCAGCGATACCCATGATTCCGTGCGGCATGAGCGAATGGTTGATGGTGGGTTACGCCTTCGGCTAACCCACCCTACGACTCACCACTGCGGCGCCGCAACAGGATGCTCCTGTAGGATGGGTTGAGCGCAGCGATACCCATCGCCAATCAGCGGACCGTCGCCCCTGGCGCAGACCCGCTTACGGGCAGCCAGGGGAAACATCACAACCGCGAGGTTTTTCTGGTCTTCAAACCACAACCGTTGCAATTGATCTGCTTTATTCACAGGAGTTGACACCATGAGCGACTACCAGCCCCGGCACACCCGCTTTGCCGAGATCGATGGGGACACCCGCGCCCGGGAAGACTATATCCTCGGCAAACCGCCGCGACTATCGCCGCTGCCACCGGAGCAGAGAACTCCGCGGCAACAGGCCATCCTCGACGAGATCAGCATGGTGGTGGTGGATGGAGTGCGCAAGCCCCGGGAGGACATGGATTCCCTGGCGATCCTGATCCGCCACGCGGAGCTCTACCTGGCCCATCTCGGCGTCGGCAAGAAATTTCTTTCCGATGGCGAGATGTCCATCCGCGACCGTGAACTCGCCATTTTGCGCATCGGCTGGCTATCCCAGGCGCCCTTCGAGTGGGGTTCCCATGTGGTGATCGCCAAGCGCAACGGCATCACCGCCGAGGAGATCGAGCGGGTCATCGAGGGCTCGGAAGCGGCGGGCTGGAGCGATCACGACCGCGCCCTGGTGCGCGCCATGGAGGAATTGCATTTCGACTCCATGATCAGCGACGAGACCTGGGACACCCTGGCCCGGACCTATACCGACAAGCAGCTGATGGAGCTCACCATCATGGCGGGCCAGTACAAGACGGTGGCCTATCTGCAAAATAGCCTGAGGTTGCCCTTGCCATCCGGCAAGGAAGGTTTGATGGCGCGGTAACCACCGGAAGGTAGAGAAGCTCACTTACCCCGCGGTTCCGAGGGTTGGCGCCGGTATATCAATCGAGCAGGTGGCTGCGGCCAGTGAGGGAGGCAGCGTGCCGCGCTTGGCGTGAGCCCTGGAACGGCTGGGCAGCTCGGCGCTCGCTACATTTTAGAGGTTCCTTAGGCTCCGGCCATTGGCCCGACCAGCTCGATATGGTGTCCCTGCGGATCGCTCACCACGGCGGCCCGCACCTGGTGCTCGGGCCTGTCCTGGCCAGCCCTGACGATGCGTCCCCCTGCTCCCTCCACTGCCTGGCAAGTGGCGTCCACATCGGCCACCTGGAAGCACAGCCACACTTCCCCGGGGTAGACCGGAGCCGGGGGAGCGGGTACTTCCAGGAACTGGCTCAGAATCAACAAGTGGGATGAAGCATCTCCCGTGGCCGATACCCAGGATTGGGATTGGCGAACTTCCTGCTCGCCGCCGAGATTGCGACTGACGAGCTTGAGCCCGATGGCCAGGTAGAACCGTTCGGCGGCTTCCACATCCCTGACCACCAGTTTGGTGGCATGCATGGCAAGGGTCATCGACTGCCTCCTCGGAGCTGTCCGGCCAAGGTGAAAGGACCGGGAAATAGGTGTTGGATCAATGCTCGGTGGACATGAGCGATGGAAAAAATGAGCGGGCAAGAAAAGGGGGCGCGACATGAACTTCGCGCCCCCCTTGAAACAGCTCCTCGATCAGAAGCTGTAGCGCAGGCGCACCCCGTACATCCGGGGCAGCCCCACATACCGGGTCTCGAACCCGACGCTGTTCCAGTTGCCCGAAACGAAGGTGGTGTACTTCTCGTCCAGTACATTGGTGGCGAACACCGAGGCATCGACGGGACTGCCGCCTATCCCCTTCCAGTTGAGATGGAGATTGAGCAGCTCATAGGAGGGCACCACCCCGAACGGACTGAAGGTGGGGGAGGTGGTCTGGAACTTGTCCGAGTAGATGTAGGTGGCGCCAACATGCACATCCCCCAGGGCCGGGTCGATGGGCAGACGGTAGTCCAGGGACAGGGTGAAGCTGTGTTCCGGCGAGAAGGGCAGCGGATCGCCCTGCACGGCGTTGGCGTTGGACACGGTGCCGCCCCTTGCCCGGAAATCATCGAAGCGGGGATCGAGGGCCGGGCTCAGTAGTTCCTTGACCTTGGTGTCCAGGTAGGCGTAGGAGAGGCTGGCGGTGAGGCCCTCGAACAACTCCACCGAGGCCTCGATTTCGGCGCCCTTGATGCTCGATTCACCGATATTGACGATGGCGGTGGTGCCCGCCTCGCCGGGAGGCAGCAGGCCTACTTGCAGCGCCTGATCCTGGAAGTCGTTGTAGAACACGGCGGCGCTGAAGGTGCCGGGAAGCGGCGCAAAGAAGCTTGCCTTGATCCCCAGCTCGTAGGTGTCCACCGTCTCCGGGTCATAGGTTTCGAGGCCCGCCGGCGCGGCGATGTTGATGGCCCCCTGGCGGTAGCCCCTGGAATACTTGGCATACAACAGGGTGTCCGGATTGGGGTTGTAGTCCAGGCCGATCAACCAGGTGGGCTCCTCGCTGCGGTTGCGGGTTTCCCGGATGGTGGTGGTCTCGCTCATGGGCGGGAAATAGCCGCCGGTGAAGGGATTGCTGGGGAAGCGCCACACCGTCGATTCGATGCGCCCCTTGGTCTTGTCGGCGGTGTACCTCAGGCCAGCCGTGATGCCCAACTGGTCGGTGATCTGGTAGGTGGCCTGCCCGAATATTGCCTGGGTTTTGTAGGTGATGCCGTAGGGTTGTTCGTGAACCAGGCCCCAGACATCGAACGGCAGGAAGGCGGCCAACAGGTCGTTGCAGCGGAATTCGCTGGGTGAGGTGCCGTACAGGGTGGTGGGGTCGCAACTGATATAGCCCGGGGAGCGCGCCCCGGCCAGGCCGTCCGGCTTGCTCTCCTCGTAATAGAGCCCAGCCTGCCAGGTAAGCCGCTCGTCGAAGTTCACACCCTGCAACTGCAGCTCCGCCACATAGCTCTCCTGGCTGGTCATGGGGAAGTCGGTGGAGGTGCCGGTATGGGCGAAGATCAGCTCCTGGAAGCCCAGCCCTCCGGGAGGAACTCCGGGGATGATGCCGGGGAAGGGCGGTATCGGGAACTGCAGGTTGGTGCCGAAGGTAGAGGAGGTGTTCTTGGTTTCCAGATGGCCGTAGGACAGGATGTTCTTCAGGGTGAGGTTATCGGACAGATCCCAGGACAGGGTGTTGATGACCTGCCACTGGTCCAGCTTGTTCATCGGTTTTTCGATGGTGTTGAAGGTGCGGTGGAACTTACTGGCTTCCGGGTCGGCGAGCATGGCCTGGCAGGGACCCTGGAAGAACGCACCCAGGCCCGGGGGCGCCGGGTTGCAGGCGAAGCTCTGGCCCGGGGTGCCGTAGTTGTCGGAGGAGACGATCTTGAAGATCGTATAGTTCTCCACCTCGTCGGTGAAGTCGATCACCACACTGGCGCGACCGGCGATGTAGTCCACATTACCAAGGTGGCTGGGGCCGATGTCGGTGAGGTTTTTCATGTAGCCGTCACGCTGCTGGTGATCAAAGCCAAAGCGCGCCCGTACCTGGTCATTGATGGGCACATTGAGCACGCCCTGGGCCCTCTTCATGTCGTAGTTGCCCAGCGAGCCCTCGATATAGCCCTCGAATTCATCGGTGGGCCTTCTCGGCACCAACAGTACCGCGCCGCCGGTGGTGTTGCGGCCGAACAGGGTGCCCTGGGGGCCTTTCAGAACCTGCACATTCTCCAGGTCGAACAGGTCGCCGGGGCCGGCGCCGTCACCCGAGGTATTGGTGTTGGCGCCGCGCAGCGCCACCACTTCGGCGAAGTAGGTGCCCACCGAGGCGGTGGTGCGCAACTCCTGGTGAAAGCCGCGAATGGAAAAGGTGGCAAAGTCGGTGCCGAAGCGGGTATTCACCGACATGGAAGGTGTGTAGATGGCGAGATCCGAGGTGCTGTAGATATTGCGGTCATCCAGTTGATCCTGGCTGAACACCGTCATGGAAATGGGTACATCCTGGAGGCGCTCCTCGCGGCGCCGGGCGGTGACCACGATCTCCTCGAGCACGGTGGCGGCGCGCTCCTGGGCCAGGGTCACCCCTGCTGGAAGACCCGCCAGCAGCGCGGTGGCCACGGCCACTGAATGGGAAATGGATTTTTTCATGTTGTCTACCCTCTTTTGATGATTATTGGATGTGATTATCGGATTGGTTTGGTACTGACAACTGCATAAACGGATATAACGATTTTTTTCGCGACGCCCCCTGGCTTAACACCTTTTTATAAAAATGACTGTATAAATGTACAACCGCCTTGCGCCATGTCAAGCGCTAGGTTATCCGGTGGTTGGCGGGTGGCTGTGCCCGGTCAAGGGCCAGTGCCGAGGCGAAGCCCACAAGAGGTAAAAAGATTGGGCTGAACCGTGGCGGCGCGAAGGTCAGTGGGGCGGGATTTGGTCCCTCATGATCAGGCTGTAGAGCACCGGCACCACCACCAGGGTGAGGGCGGTGGCGAACAGCAGGCCGAAGGAGATGGCCGCCGACATGCTCTTGAAGAAGGGGTCCAGCAGCAGCGGAGCCAGACCCAGGATGGTGGTAAGGGCGCCCAGCACCACCGGACGGGCGCGGCTGAGGGAGGCGCTGATGACCGCGTCCCTCGCGCTGGCTCCGGCGCGGCGGTCCTCGTCCGCCTGATCCACCAGGATGATGGCGTTCTTGACCTGCATGCCGATCAGGCTGAGAAAGCCGAGGATGGCCATGAATTCAAAGGGCGTCTGGAACACCATCAGGCCGATCACCACCCCCACCACCGTCAAGGGGGCGGTGAGCCAGATCACCAGGGGCTGGCGGATGCCGTTGAACATGAACACCACCGCCAGCACCATGGCGGCAAAGCCGAAGGGGGCGGAAGTCACCAGGGCCGAGGTGGCCTCCCTGGACAGCTTGTCCTCGCCATGCCACTCCAGGCGGTAGCCGGTGGGCAGGGGGATGGCCTCGATGGCCGGACGGATACTGGCCAGGGCGGCGCTGGGCAGCACGCCGGGGGCGGGGTCCGCCTGGGCCTTGAGTGTTGGCTGGCGGTCCAGGCGGCGGATGATGGCGTCCTCCCACACCAGGTCGATGGACTCGATCAACTGGCTGAGCATGATGAACTGGCCGGCGGCGGGGCTGAACACGGTGGCATTCTCGATGACCCGATCATGGCCACGCTCGTCCAGGGGCGCGCGCACCTTGATGGGAATCAGCTTGTTGCCCTCCCGGAAGACCCCGGCGCGCCGTCCGTCCAGGGTCTGTTCCAGGGCGGCGTTGATGTCCCGGGCGGTCAGTCCGAGCTGTTGAGCCGCGTCGCTATCGAAGCGGGGGCGCAGCACCGGCGCCTGTTCCCGCCAGTCATCCTGGATGGCCACCAGGTTGGGGTCGCCGCGCATCAGCACCTTGGCCTGTTCCGCCAGTTCCCTGAGCACGGTGGCGTCGGGACCCCGGAACGCCGCCTCGATCATCTTGCCGCCCCCCGGGCCGAGACGGAATTGCCAGACCTTGACGGCGCTGTCCACATAGCGCTCCTCCAATTCCCCTTGCAGGCCGCGGACCATGGCGGGCAGCACCCGGTGGTCGTCCACATCCACCAGCAATTGCCCGTAGGCGGGATTGGGGGATTCCGGCGGGTAGGCGAGCATGAAGCGCAGCCCGCCGGCGCCGGTGTAGCGCGTGATGCTGGTGACCGAGGGGTATTCCCTTACCCGGGTTTCGATGTCCTCGAGGACGCGTTCCGTGTGGCGGATATCCGCCCCCTGGGGCAGGGTGATGTCGATGACGAACTGGGGGCGGCCGGCCGTGGGGATGAACCCCGGGGGAACCAGGCTGGTGGCGAAGGTGGCGATGCCGAGTACCACCAGTAGAAGACCCAGGGTAAGCGCCCGCCGGTCGAGGGCCGCGGTGAGCAGCCTGGGATAGTTTCGCAACAGGCGGCCCGGATCCCTGGGGTTGCGGCGCGGCTCCAGCCAGTGGTGACACAGCAGCGGCACCACGGTGAGGGCCAGGATCCAGCTCAGGGTCATGGAGTAGAGAATGACCCAGAACAGGGAGCCGGCGTATTCCCCCATGTCGCTGGCGGATAGGCCGATGGCGCTGAAGGCGAGGATGCCCACCACCGTGCCTCCCAGCAGTGGCCACTGGGTGGCGCGTACCGCGTTGTGGATGGCCTGGTGCTTGTACTCCCCCTGCTCCATGCGCCTGAGGATGCCGTCGGTGACCACGATGGCGTTGTCCACCAGCATACCCAGGGCAATGATCAGGGCGCCGAGGGAGATGCGCTGCATGGCGATGCCGGTGAGCTGCATCATCAACAGGGTGCCGGAGACGGTGAGCATCAGCACGAAACCGATGATCAGGCTGGGGCGCCGTCCCATGAAGGACAGCAGCACCAGATAGACGATGGCGATGGCCACCAGCAGGTTGTTGATAAAGCGCTGTATGGCCGCGTCCACCGCCTCGGATTGCAGGGAAATGGGGTGGATCTCCATGCCCA
>JBJHDJ010000121.1:0-6964 GCA_050486485.1 Porticoccaceae bacterium | reverse complement strand
TGCTGTCCATTCTGATCGTCCTTGGCGCCGGAGGGCTCTATCCGTTCGACTGGCTGCTGTTGGGGGAAGTCTCCCTGCTTGCCCTGTGGATCACCCTGCTCAGCGCCCTGGGGCTGTGCCTGTTGCGATCGCGGTTGAGTGGGCTTGGCAGGGTCGCCGTGGCGCTGTGCAGCTTCGCGACGATCATTGTCGTCACGGCCCTGTGCAGCGCCGCCAGTCAGGTGCTGCTGTTGTGGTGGCAGCCCCAGGCATCGCTGTCAGCGTTCAGCTTGTGGCAGGTGTTGCAGCATATGGCCATCGCCGCCATCCCCGCCGGCATTCTGTTGCGGCAGTTGTTTCTTCAGCAGCAACTGCGCATTCAGCAGCGGGCTGAGCTGGAATCCCGCATTCAGGCCTTGCAGTCCCGCATTCGCCCCCACTTCCTGTTCAACAGCATGAACATGGTCGCCAGTCTGATCGGATCCGATCCGGAAAAGGCGGAACGGGTGGTGGAGGACCTTGCCGACCTGTTCCGTCACGCCCTGGCGGAGACCAACACCATGGTGCCCCTGCGGGAAGAGCTGTCCCTGTGCCGGCGCTACCTGGCGTTGGAGAAGTTGCGCCTTGGCGAACGCCTGGAAACCGTCTGGGAGGTTGGGGATTATGGCGCCGGTATTCGCATTCCCTGCCTCACCTTGCAACCCGTCCTTGAAAACGCCGTCTATCATGGTATACAACTGATCCCCGAGGGCGGCGTGCTGGCGGTCAAGGTTGACCGGATCGGAGACCGGATTGAAATCACGGTCACCAATCCCCGCAACCCCCGCATTCAGCACAACCGGGGCAACCGCATGGCGATGAGCAATATACGCACCCGCCTGGAGGCCCATTTTGGACCCACATCGACAGTGGAAGCGGAAGTCACAGATGACAGCTATATTACCCGCATCAGCTATCCCGTGCCGGAGGTAAGACCCTCTTGATGAATGTGCTGATCGTCGACGACGAGCCCCTGGCCCGGGACCGCCTGCGGCGCATGGTTCAGGCTGTGCCCGACTGCCAGGTGGTGGGCCAGGCCAGCGGCGGCCAGGAGGCCATTGCCCTCGCCGAGCAGCTTGCCCCCGATGTGGTGCTCATGGATGTGCGCATGCCCGGCATGGATGGCCTGGCGGCCGCCCAGCATCTGGCGGAACTGGATGTGCCGCCGGCGGTGATCTTCTGCACCGCCTACGACGACTACGCCGTGGAGGCCTTCTCTTCCCAGGCCATCGGCTATCTGCTCAAACCCATCAAGCCAGACGACCTGGCGGCGGCCCTCGGTCGCACCAGCCGCGTCAACCGCGCGCAGCTCACCCGGCTTCAGGAATCGCCCCTCTATGCCATCGGCGGGCGCACCCATATCACCTCCAAGAGCCGCCGAGGGGTGGATCTGTTGGCCATCGCCGATATCCGCATGTTCCAGGCCGACCACAAGTATGTCACCGCCTTCCACGGGGACGGCGAGTCGTTGCTGGATGAAACCCTCAAGGATCTGGAGGAGGAGTTCAGTGGCCGTTTCGTGCGCATTCACCGCAATGCCCTGGCCTCGGTGGCCCACATCGTGGGCCTCGAGCGCAGTGGCGACGGCCAATACTATGTGCGCCTGTCGGGCATCGATATCCGTCCCCAGGTGAGCCGCCGCCATGTGGGACCGCTGCGCAAGCTGTTGGAGCAGATTTAATTTTTTTGTCTGATGCTGGACGTCTGACGCAAAAGCCCGTTCGGAGATATCGAGCTATCCACGGCTACTGTCCCACTGATCGGTCTGTGAGGTGTTGGAACTGATAACGCATGGCTCAGGCCAAGTTGAGGAGTCTTACCACAATGCCGGCTGCACTACGATAGCTTATCGGCGCTGGATCTCCGGGAATTGGCACCCCAAAGCGTCAGACGTCAGACGTCAGACGTCAGACGTCAGACATCAGACGTCAGACATCAGACATCAGACATCACACATCAGACGCTTCAAACACCATCTGCTAAGATAGCTGCCCACGCTCTACCTGGACCCCCTGCCATGACCTTTTCCCGCCCCCTGCGCATCGCCTCCCGCCAGAGCCCCCTGGCCCTGTGGCAGGCCGAGCATGTCAAGGCCAGGTTGCAAGCCCTGCACCCGGGGCTGCAAGTGGAAATCGTCGGTTTCACCACCAAGGGGGACAAGTTTCTGGATGCCCCGTTGGCCAAGATCGGCGGCAAGGGGCTGTTCGTCAAGGAGCTGGAGACCGCCATGCTGGCGGGAGAAGCGGATATCGCCGTGCACTCCATGAAGGATGTGCCCATGGAGTTTCCCGAGGGCCTCCACCTGGCGGTCATCTGCGAGCGGGAGGATCCCCGGGATGCCTTTGTCTCCAACCACTACGGGCACCCCGACGAGTTGCCCCATGGCGCCGTGCTCGGCACCTCCAGCCTGCGCCGCCAGTGCCAGATGCGCGAGCGTTACCCCCATCTGCGGGTGCGCAACCTGCGGGGCAATGTCAACACCCGCCTCGCCAAGCTGGACGCCGGGGAGTTCGACGCCATCATCCTCGCCGCCGCCGGCCTCAAGCGCCTGCGCATGGAGGAGCGCATCCGCCTGTGCCTGCCGGACACCCTGAGCCTGCCCGCCGGTGGCCAGGGCGCCATCGGCATCGAGTGCCGTGGCGACGATAGGGAGCTGCTGGCCCTTCTGGCCCCACTGCACCACCAGCCCACCGCCATCCGGGTGACCGCCGAAAGAGCCCTCAATCGCCGCCTCGAAGGGGGCTGCCAGGTGCCCATCGCCTGCTACGCGGAACTGACAGGGAATGACCAGTTGTATCTGCGCGGGCTGGTGGGTGCCGTGGACGGTTCACTGATGTTGCGGGCGGAAACCCGCGGCGCCGCCGTGGACGCCGAAGCCCTCGGCATCGCCGTGGCGGAGGAGCTGCTGGCGAAGGGCGCCGCCCGCATCCTCGCCGATATCCACGGCTCCTGACGACTGTGAACGGCGATCCGCCACTGGCCGGACCGCGGGTTCTGGTGGTGCGCCCACCCCGGCAGCCCGACCGCTTCCGAGAAGCCCTCCAGGTTCTGGGGGCCACCGTACGGCACCTGCCGGTGATGGCCATCGAGCCCCTCGACAGCGAGGGGAGTCGCCATCAGTTGGCCAGTCTCGCCAGCTACGACAAGGTGGTGGTGGTCAGCGCCCATGCCGCCCGCCTCGCCCTGGCCCGCCTGCCCCGGGGCGCCACCCGTGGCCCCGCCTGGTTCGCCGTGGGGCAGGGCACGGCTGAACCGCTTCGCAACGCGGGCCTTTCGGTCACCTGCCCGCTCGGCGATGCCACCAGCGAGGGGCTGCTGGCCCTGCCGGCAATGGCCGAGGTCGGCGGTCAGCGGGTGCTGATCATCCGCGGCGAGGGGGGGCGCGATGCCCTGAGAGCGGGACTCCAAGGGCGCGGCGCCAGTGTCGACCTCTGCGAACTCTACCGGCGGGTGCCGGACCACTCGCGGCGGGATGAACTGCTCCGCCTGCTGGAAACCCGTGCCGTCGATGTGCTGGTGGCCCACAGCGCCGAGGTGCTGGGTTGCTTCCTGGTGGTGACCCGAGGCCTGGCCCCTCGGTGGCTGGCGGAACTGGCGGTCCTGGTGCCCAGCGACAGCGCCGCGCGGAGCGCCAGCGAGGCCGGCTTTGGCCAGGTGATTCGCGCCGCCAGCGCCCTCCCGGCCGCCATGGTCGATGCCTTGCGGGGCTGGTACACTGCCACGCAACAGTCCTAATCCAGCCGCTATCCCGAGGTCAGACCTGTGGACAAGGATAAAACCCCGCGGCCAACCGGGCCACAAACCCAGACCGGGGACAGCGATTCGGCACCCGACGCAGCCGCTGACCGGGACTTGCCAGCGCCTGTCCCGCCAGCGGAACAGTCCCCTTCAGCGGAGAAGCCCCTTTCAGCGGAGAAGCCCCCTTCAGTGGAGCAGCCCCAGTCAGCCGAGCCCGCCGTGGCCTCTCCCAAGCCACCGCGCGCGAAGGATGCCGAGCGCGACCAGGCCGCTACCAGTAAAAAACCGATTTCCGATGCCGCCAGGGCCAGTGCCACGGGCCGCCCCCCGGGGGGGCAAGGGTCCGGCAAGCGCGGACTGGGCAAATGGCTGATCCTGCTGGTGGTGCTGGCGCTGGCGGCGGGAGGTTACCATCTGTGGCCGAGCCACGGCGATCGCCTGACCGACTTGTTGCAGGGTCTGGTGGCGGGGGATCCACGAGAGCCGGTGGCGACCCGCGAAGCACCTCCCCCGGCGTCACCCCGGGAGGGGCGTGTCGATCTTGCCGCGGAAACCCGCGAAGCACCGCCGCCAGCCGCCGCCAACGATGACGGGTTGCGCTTCCTGGAGGACAGGCTTGACGAGGAGATCGCCGAGCGGCAAGCCCAGGCCGCGGAGCTTCGCGATCTCGTCGCCGAGTTGCAATTGCAGCTCAACAGCCATGGGGATCGCCTGCGGCGCCTGTCCACCACCAGCCGCGAGGACTGGCTGCTGGCGGAGGCGGAATACCTGCTGCGGCTCGCCAGCCAGCGCATTCTCACCGAGCGCCAAACCGCCAACGCCGTGGCCCTGATGGAGTCCGCCGACGCCATTCTCCGCGACATGAACGACCCGGCGCTGTACCCGGTGCGCAAGGCCCTGGCGGACGACATCACCCGCGTGCGCATGATCGAACCCATCGACAGGGACGGCATCTATCTGCGCCTGGGAACCCTGGTGGACAGGGTTGATGGGCTCGACAGCCCGCTGCCGGCTCCCAGCGCCGCGCCACCGCCCGCGACGGATGCCGCGGCCCCCGACACCTGGCAGGCCCGTCTGTGGGCCAACGCCCGCCGCGCCCTCGCCAACATGGCGAGCCTGATTCGCATCGAGCGCCGCGACGCCCCGCTGCAACCCCTGCTCACCCTGGAGCAGGAGCAGACCCTGCGCCACAACCTGCGGGTGGTGCTGGAGCAGGCCCGCCTGGCGCTGTTGCGGGAGGAGCAGGTGATCTACAGCGACAGTCTGACCCGGGCGACCACCTGGGTGGAGGACCATTTCGCGGACAATGCCCGCCGCCAGGTGTTCTTGCAGGAGTTGGAGCTGTTGGCGCGACAACCGGTCAGTCAGGATCTGCCCTCGGTGACGCCTTCCCTGCGCGCCCTTCAGGAATATATCCGCCTGTGGCACAACCGCTTCGACGGCGGTGACGCTGGACACGAGGAGCCAGGGCCACAAGATGATGACGGTGCTGACGGAGATGTGGAGCCTTCCCGGAATGACGGCGCGGTGGAAGACGACGATGCGCCTGGCGAGGATGACCTGTCGTGAGACGCGCCCTGCTGTTGGTGGTCATCGCCCTGGGGCTGGGCGCCGCTCTGTTCCAGTTGCTGGCGTCCCGCCAGGGATTCGTGCTGGTGTCCACCGGCAATCTGGTCATCGAAATGAGCCTGTGGACCGCCCTGTTGCTGGTGGTGGTTGCCGCCCTGCTGGTGTGGCTGCTGTTCTGGCTGTGGCGCGCCCTGACCTCTCCGGGGCGCTGGCTGGTTCGCCGCGGGCAGCGGCGACGGGACCGCATGCGCAACCGCTCCCTGCAGGGGTTTGTCGACTACCTGGAGGGCAACTGGCCCGCGGCGGTCAAAAATCTCAGGCAATCCGCCCCCCAGTCGGATATGCCGGCGGCCAATTACCTGGGCGCCGCCGCCGCCAGCTTCCAGCTCGGGGATCGCCAAGGGGCGGGCCGCTACCTCGACGAGGCGGAAGCCGCCGGAGCGGCGGACGGTTTCGCCACCGGGCTGCTGCGCATCCGCCTGGCCTTGCTGGACAAGGACCATGCCGGCGCCCTGGCCCTGGCGCAGCCCCTGCATCGCCGCGATCCGTCCCACCCCACGGTGCTCAGGCTGCTGGCGACGGCGCGCGAGGGCCTGGGGGATTGGGTCGGGCTGGAGCGCATGTTGCGGGACCTGCACAAACACCGCGCTTTGTCCACCGCCGAACTCAAGGAGCTCGAGGTGGAGGTGCACAGTCATCTGCTGGCGGACTATGTCACTCGCCAGCCGGACACCATGGCGGCCTCCGAGTTGCGCGCGGGGCTCGACCGACGCTGGCACGACCTGCCCCGTCACCTGCAGAAACACCCGCGACTGGTGGCGGAGTTCGTGCGCCAGTTGCTGCGCCTGGGGGAGGTAAAAAAGGCGGAAAGCCGTCTGGCCAGATACCTGGGCAGGCAGTGGCAGCCGCGACTGGTGGAGCTGTACGGCGATCTGGCGGGGGACACCGACCGGCAACTGGCCAAGGCGGAAAGCTGGCTGCGGGAACACCCCGACGACGCCACCCTGCTGCGGGCGCTCGGCAAGCTCTGCGCTCGCGCCGAACTGTGGGGCAAGGCGCGCGGCTACCTGGAAAAATCCCTGGCCGTCGAACCGGACGCGGCCACCTATGGGGAGCTTGGCGACCTGCTGGCGCGCCTGGGCGATGCCGAAGGCAGCCTGCGCTGTTACCGCCAGGGGCTCGCCCTTAGGGGCAAGTCCTGATTCGAACGACGCTGAGGTACTTCTCTTTCCCTGCACATCCGTCGCGAGCAAGCCGCGCTCCAGAAAAACAGCGGCACGCCCTGCGAGCTGTGTCTAGCGGTTATTACTCAGCCGATCATCCACCGAGCCATCTTGGCGTCAGACGTCAGACATCAGACATCCAGCGTCAACCCCTTCAATGCAAGGTGTGATTCGGCGCGAACAGCGCATCGATGCGGGGACCGTCGAAACTGTAGCGCTGGTGGCAGAACTGGCATTGCACATCCACCCGGCCCTGTTCGGCGAGCACCGACTGCACTTCCTCCCAACCCAGGGACAGCAGCATGTCGGCGGTACGGGCCTCCGAGCAACTGCACGCAAACTGCATGGGGCGAGGGTCGAACAGGCGCAACTGCTCCTGGTGAAACAGCCGGGTCAGCACGGTGACGGTGTCCAGG
>JBJHDJ010000120.1:0-6986 GCA_050486485.1 Porticoccaceae bacterium | reverse complement strand
GGTGCTCGAGGGCTCCAGCGATGCCCTCAACTATGTGTATCTGGATGCCAGGGATTTCGTCGGTCACTATCTGGAATATGTGTGGGCCACCCCCGAGCGCTGGGCGCAGATGGGTGTCAAGATCTGATTCGATAACAGGACTACCGCCATGACCACTCTCGGAACCGGACAACTCACCGCCATTGAAGTGCCACCCCTCGACTATGTGACCATCGCCGCCGAGGCGGGACTCGATGCCGTGTCCCTGTTCATCAACCCCATGGGCACTATCCAGGGTTCATGTCTCACCACCCGGGAGACCAGCGCCGCCATGAAGAACCAATTGCGCGCCACCGGGATGACACTGGCCAATGTGGAATGCTTTCCACTGGCGCCCGGCCTCGATGTGGCCGCCTACCAGGGGGCACTGGAGCTGGGGGCCGAGCTGGGGGCCCGCAGCGCCACCGTGTTGCTCTACGATCCGGACGAGAACCGGGTCGTGGACGGCCTGTCGCGGCTGTGCGACATGGCGGCGGCGCTGGGCCTGCGCGTCGGCATCGAATTCATGCCCCTGGCTCCGGGCTGGAAGAACCTGCCGGACACCGTGTCGCTGGTGCGCCAGGTCAACCGGGACAACCTGGGCATAGGGGTGGACCTGCTGCACCTTATCCGCTCCGGTGGCAGCCCGGCGGATGTGGCGGCCACCGAACCGCGCTTCATCCACTACGCGCAACTGTGCGACAGTGTCAGTCTGGCGGCCAGCGAGGATTACGTCGAGGAGGCCAGCGCCCAGCGCCTCGCCCCTGGCAAGGGACAGTTTCCCATCGTCGAGTTTCTCCAGGCGCTGCCGGCGGGCACCCCCCTGGAGCTGGAAGTGCCACAGCCGGCGGATCGTCCGGCACGGGACAGGGTGCGGGATATCGTCGCGGCGACCCGCCGGCAACTCGCCCTGGCTGGCCTGTGAAACCGGCGACAACCTGCTGTATTGGCGAAATCCGATGCAGTGTGGTTTGACGCCGCGATACCCATCGGCCGCCCTTGGCGGCCGATCCTACCCCTCTCAATGCCTTCCGCCCCCCATGGCGGCCCAGGAGCAACCACCATACCCCTCTAGCTGAACCGCGCCTGAACCGGCGCCCCGCAACCCATTCACCATATTGAAGAGCGCCCACAGCGCTACACAATCCTGCCTTGCACTGCTAGACTCCGCCCCCGCAACGAGCACCAGACTCGTGTCGTCGATAACAGCTCCTCTAATTTCGGGTTAGGAGGGGCTTTTTTATTGTCCGAAACCCGCCCATCCGATGTCAGGAAAAGGTGTATCAATGGAATACCAATTGCCACAACGACTGAACACAGTGTCACCCTCCTTCAGAAAGAAAACCCTGCTCAGCGCCATCGCCCTGGGAGCCACCCTGGCCCTGCCGGCGGCCCCCGCCCTGGCCCAACCCGGTCAGGGCATGGTGATCGAGACCATCGTGGTCACCGCGCGCCGCCGCGAGGAAAACCTCCAGGATGTGCCTGTCTCCATGACCGTGCTGAGCCAGCAGCAGATGCACAACAACAATGTCACCAACGCGGCCGACATTGCCCTCTACACCCCGTCGCTGCACGCCAACACCCGCTTCGGCGCCGACTCCACCAATTTCGCCATCCGCGGCTTCTCCCAGGAACTGCGCACCACCTCCTCGGTGGGCGTGTATTTCGCGGAAGTGATTGCCCCACGCGGCGCCAACACCACCCAGTCCGGTGACGGCGCCGGCCCCGGCGACTTCTTCGACCTGGAGAATGTCCAGGTGCTGAAGGGCCCCCAGGGGACCCTGTTCGGCCGCAACACCACCGGCGGCGCCGTGCTGCTCACCCCGCGCAAGCCCACCGATGAACTGGAAGGCTACATCGAGGGCTCCGCCGGCAACTACGACATGGTGCGCGCCCAGGGCGTGGTGAACATCCCCGTCAGCGATGTCTTCCGCGTGCGCCTGGGGCTCGATCACCAGGAACGGGATGGCTACCTGCGCAATATCTCCGATATCGGCCCCAACCGCTTCGCCGACATCGACTACACCGCCCTGCGGGCCAGCGCGGTGTGGGATATCACCGATGTGCTGGAAAACTACACCATCGTCAAGTACAGCGAGTCGTCCAACAACGCCGCGCCCTATTCCCTGCTGGCCTGCAACCCCGCCGGCTCACTGGGCGGATTCTGCCAGGGCGACCTGAACAACCGCCTTGCCAGCGGCAATGCCGGCCCCTTCGATGTGTATAGTGCCGTGACCAACTCCGAGAGCGAGATGGAGCAACTGCACATCATCAACACCACCACCTGGGAAGTCAGCGACAACCTGACCGTCAAGAACATCCTGTCCTACGCGGAATTCGAGTCGCGCCAGAACTTCGCCCTGTACGGCACCAACTGGCAACTGCCCATTTTCAGCCCCACCACCTTCCAGCCCGTGGGCACCCAGCCGGTGCTGTTCCAGATGGTGGGCGCGCCTGACTTCCCCACCACCGACCAGAAGACCCTTGTCGAGGAACTCCAGCTGCAGGGCACCGCCTTCGACGAGCGACTCACCTGGCAGGCCGGTCTGTACTACGAGAGAAGCAAGCCCAATGGCACCTACGGTTCCCAGAACCCGTCCACCATCAGCTGTGACATGGCCACCGTTGCCTCCCCCAACATCGAGGACTGGCGCTGCAACAATCTGCTGGTGGCGCTGGGTTCCTTTGGCGCCGGTGGCCCGGGGAGCGTGCCCGCCATGCCCCAGGGAGGCAGCGCCCTGCTGGCGCCCGGCGGCGTGACCTACACCAACAAGGCCGCCTACTTCCAGGGCACCTACGAACTCAACGACCAGTGGGCGGTGACCGGCGGACTGCGTTACACCGAGGACAAGACCCGCGGCTGGACTGAGGAAACCGTGTACTACTTCCCCGGCAGCGTGTTCGGCGGTTATTTCGCTCCCGAACTCTCCACCACCGAGGTCAGAAGGCCCCGGACCCGCAGCGAAGAACCCACCTGGCTGCTGGGACTGGATTACCGGCCCAACAACGATGTGCTGCTGTACGGCAAGTACGCTCGCGGCTACCGCCAGGGCAGCGTCAATCTGGCCAGTGTCGCCGAGTGGGACACCCATGGCCCCGAGAAGGTGGACACCTACGAGATCGGCGCCAAGACCACCTTCGGCGGCCAGTTCCCCGGCACACTCAACATCGCCGCGTTCTACAATGACTTCCAGGATCAGCAGGTTCAGTTCGGCTACCTGAGGACCAACGGGGTGGGCTCCACCTCCATCCTCAACGCTGGCGCCTCCACCATCTGGGGCATCGAGATGGATGGCAGCATCATGCTGAGCGACAACCTCACCCTCAACGCCAGCTATGCCTATCTGGATACCGAGGTGGACAAGCTGGACATCCCCACGGCGCCCTATCCCGCTGGCGTGGCCCAGTTCTCCGGCACTTCCACCGCCGAGGGTGAACCGCTGTCCTACTCCGCCAAGAATCAACTGGTGGTCAGCGCCAACTACCTGCTGCCCCTGGACCCGGCCCTGGGTGACATGATGGCATCCGTCACCTATATCTACACCGACAAGCAGCAAGCGGTGTCCCGGGCCACGTCACCCCTGGCGGTTCTGCCTTCCTATGAACTGGTCAATGCCAGCTTCAACTGGCAGGGCGTGGCCGGCAGCCCGGTGGATATGTCCGTGTTCGTCACCAACCTGTTCGACAAGACCTACCGGACCTACATCACCGGCAACTGGCTGACCGGGCTGGAAGCCGGTCGCTATGGCGAGCCGCGCATGTACGGTCTGCGCCTGCGCTACAACTTCTAGGGACTGGTTTCCACTTCCAGGGACTGGACATGAAAACGCCCGCCGGGGATACCCTGGCGGGCGTTTTTTTGTGCCTTTCCACCGCTGGGGCCGCGGCTGGGGCCGCAGCCGGGGACGGCGATCAGAACGGCAGGTTGTACAGTTCCGCCGCGTTGCGCTCCAGCACCCGTCGCCGCACCTCGTGGTCGTAGCCCCCCAGGGTGTCCACGATATGCTCCTGCACGCCGGGATAGAGGGAGGTGGGGTGAGGGAAATCGGTCTCGAACAGCACCCTGTCCACGCCAATGGTCTCCAGCAGCATTTTCGGCGCGATGCTCTCGAACCAGTAGGTCACCCAGAACTGATCGCGGAAGTACTCCCAGGGCCGGCGGTGCAACAGGTTGGCCTTGCTGGGCAGCATTTCATCGAATTGGTGCTCCAGGGCCTCGAGGGCGAAGGGAATCCAGCCCATGCCGCTTTCCACCAGGGCAATTTTCAATTTCGGATGGCGATCCAGCCGCCCACTGACGATCCAGTTGCCGAGGGTCGCCGCGTTGCCGATGGAGAACATGGTGGCCACCACCGACAGGGTCTGCTCGAAGGAGAAGCCCTCCCAGGTCAGGGTATTGGGATCCATGGCGGCGTTGAGATGGAAATTGAGGGGGGTGCCGGTGTCGTTGCACAACTCCAGGAACGGCGTCCAGTAGTCGTCGACAAAGGAGGGCACGCCGACCCGTTCCGGGGTGTCCGGCAGCACGAAGCCCTTGAGACCCAGGTCGAGGCAGCGGCGCGCCTCCGCCTCCAGGGCCTGCTTGTCCCAGATGGGCAACTGGGCCATGGTGAACAGGCGCTGGCCGGATTCCTGCTGGCGCTCGGCGGCGGCGTCGTTGAACAGCTTGATGACGGTCAGGGCCAGTTCGTTGTCCCCCAGGCTCATCAGGGCGCCGGCCTGGGTCACCCCGGAGTTCTGGTAGCAGATCTGCGCCCACACCCCCATGTCATCCATGGCCTTGAGGCGCGGCGCGACCTGGTGCCCGCCGGGGTGCGCCTCCTCCAGGGTGGGGAAGGCGAGACGGCCCAGCAGCTTGTTGTTGTCATTGCGGATCACATTGCCCCCCAGGGTGCCGAAATCCCGCTCGCCGACGAACCAGCGATCCACGCCCTCGACGCGGCGCACATGGGGCACCTTGTCCTTCAAGGCTGCGGGGGCGCGGGAGGTGAACAGATCCGGCGCCTCGGTGAAATGTGTGTCGCAATCGACGATCTTGATCCCCTGAAGGCTGGGATGCAGCCCATGGGACGCGGCGCCGTAATCCACCTGCCGCAACACGCCCCCTGGGGTATAACCCTCCGCGGACCAGTATTTGCGGGCCGAACTGGCCATTTCGCTTGCTTGATCGCTCATCTCCAATCTCCTTTTTCTCTGATAACTGAAAACTGCCAACTGATAACTGCCAACTGATAACTGATAACTGATAACTCACCATTCCACCATATCACCACCCACTCTTGTCCTTCTCACCCTAAAAGGCCATGATTGAACGCATACCGGCCAAAACCGGCGCCAACACCATGAAAGTTCATATTGTCAGCATGCGCGATCCCACCAGCACCCTCCGTGCCGGCGCCCACAGCAGCACCGGCATGGACATCGAAACCCCCTGGCACTACCACGACATGCACCAGGTGATCTATGCCTTCGAGGGGTCGGTGGAAGTGGAGGATCTCGCCGCCCGCCACAAGGTGCCCCATCAGTTCGCGGTGTGGATCCCGGCTGGCGCCGTGCACCGCACCCATATTCAGAAAGTGCGCTCCGGCTCCGTGTTTCTGCACGCCGGCATGGTGCCATCACCGGGAAGCAGGCTCAGGGTGCTACCCGTCTCCAGCCTGATGCGGGAGATGATCATCGAGGCGATGCGCTGGCCCATCGATGGCGCCGAGGACGCGGTGGGCAGAGCCTACTTTGACTGCTTTGCCAGGCTGTGCGGCGAGTGGATCACCCGGGAGGTCAAGCTGGCCCTGCCCGCCAGCAGCGACCCACGCATCAATGCCATCATGAAACATACCCGCGACCATCTGGCGGAGATCACTCTCAGGGAACTGTGCCGCAAGGTGGCCATGTCGGAGCGCACCCTGCGGCGCCGCTTCAGCAGCGCCGTGGGCATGACCTGGGAGGAATTCCGCCTGCGGTTGCGCATGTGCGAGGCCATCGACCTGCTGGAAACCACCGGCAAGCCGGTGGGCGTCATCGCCGCCGAGGTCGGCTATGCCAGCCAGGCCGCCTTCGCCAAGGCATTCAAGGGCATCATGGGGGTGGAGCCGTCCGTGTATCGCCGCGGCCAGCGCTGAGGGGGATGATTTGAGAACCTCTAAAAAAGTAGCGCGCGGCCCGAGGCGCCCCGAGCCGTGCAGCGAATCCCCGAGACCTATCAGAGTGACAGGCGAGGGGCGGGCGAGCACGCGAGAGTGCGGACCGGGTCGCGCAGTCGTTGTTCAGGGGTTCGCTAGCGATGCTTATCCAGCAACCGGCTCATGGCGGCAACCAGCTCCAGGGGATGATCCAGCATCAGGTGGTGATACGCGTCGGCAACCAGCACCAACTCGCCGTGATTAGCGAAGCTCTCCAGGACGCGGCGAGGCCTGTCCTCATCCGCGAAGAGGCTCCGCTCGCCGTAGATGCAATCCACCGGGGTGGTGATGCCGCGCAGCAGATCCGGGGTGGTGATCTCCGCGTAGTTGCGCAATCCCGGATCGAATTTCCAGTGCCAGCCCCCCGCCGCGGGGGTGCAGGAATGGTGGGCGATGAAATTCATCAGGGCAGGAATCACCGCCGGCTGCGGGGGCATGAGGCGGAAATCCCTGATGCATGCCTCGCGGCTGGCGCGGATGCGGTGGGCGTGCTTGCCGTCCAGCAACCGGGGTCGACTCTTGGGGGGAAAGTGAACCAGCGTGTCGACAATCACCCCGTGGACAAAGCGTTGCGGCGCCATGGCCATGGCGCGCATCGCCTGGGCGCCGCCAAAGCTGTGGCCGACGATGGCGGCGCGGCCTAGGTTGCTCTGATCCATCACAGCGAGGATGCCCTGGGCAAAACAGTCATCGTCATAGACGGCTCGCGGACTGCTGTCCCCCATGCCGGGCAGATCAATGGCCGCCACCCGGTAGCGATCGGCAAAAAACGGCGCCAGAAAACTCCAC
>JBJHDJ010000119.1:0-7032 GCA_050486485.1 Porticoccaceae bacterium | reverse complement strand
ATCTGTTGATGACCCTTGCCACCCCTGGTCTCACGCCATCGCCGACGGCGCCAACTTGGAAATCGTGGAGGATGCCTGGGGGCCGACCCTGACGGTGCCGGAAAGCCCCCTGCCCGGGGCCGGCGGCCTGCTGGCCGCCCAGGCCAACTGTCCGTTCAACGCCTTCGCCCGCTACCGTCTGGGGGCCGAGCCACTACCCAGGCCAGTGACCGGCCTGAGTGCCCTGGCCAGGGGCAACCTGGCGCACTTCACCCTGGAAGCATTCTGGCGGGGTCTCTCTGGACAGCAGGCACTGAGGGACTTGGCTGAAGAGGGTCGACAACAGCGACTGGCCGAGGCCATCGATGCCGCCTTTGCGCGCTTTGGGAGAGAATTGGCCATCCCCATCGCCGAATTGGGCGCGCGCCACCTGGCTCTGGAGAAGGAGCGCATCGCCGCACTCCTGCAACCCTGGCTGGCCTGGGAGCTGGAGCGCCTGCCCTTTGATATCGAAGGACTTGAACTCACTGGTGAGCTCGACCTCGACGGTCTGCGTATTCGTATGCGCATCGACCGCCTCGATCGGCAGGGTGGCAAGGGGCAGGTGATCATCGACTACAAGACTGGCAGCGCGTCCCTCGCCGGGCTGACGGGGGAACGCCTGCTATCACCGCAACTTGCCCTCTATGCCCTCTCCATGCCAGGCCCCCTGGCGGGATTGGGCTACGGTCTGATTCACCCCCGGGGAGTGGGCTTCGAGGGGCTGGCCACGGACGACGATACCCTGCCCGGCGCCCGCTCGCTGGCCACTCGAGGCCTGCCCGAAACCTGGCAGGAGACATTGAAAATCTGGCACAAGCAGTTGAAAGACATAAAAGATGAAATTATCTCTGGCGCGGCTCCCGTGGTGTTCTTCAGCCGCGAGGCCGCCAGCTACGCCGCGGATCTGGAACCCCTCAACCGCTGGCCCGGCCGCGAGCGACTGGCGCGCTTCGCTGAATTGAGGGGGCAGGCACGGCCATGACCGTCGCCGACCAGGGAGCCAGGGACCAAGCCCTGGATATCCGCCGCTCCTTCGCGGTCAGCGCCCCGGCGGGCTCCGGCAAGACCGGGCTGCTGATCCGCCGCACCCTGCGCCTGCTGGCGGACTGCGAACATCCGGAACAGGTACTGGCCATCACCTTCACCCGCAAGGCCGCCGCCGAGATGCACGAGCGCATCCTCGACGCCCTGAGGCGCGGACAGGATGACACGCCTCCCCGTGACGACTATCTCCACGCCATCTGGCAGGACGCCCGCTCGGTATTGGCAAGGGACGCCGACAAGGATTGGCAACTGCTGGCCAATCCCGGGCGGTTGCGCATCATGACCATCGACAGCCTGTGCCGCCACCTGGCCCGGCAACTGGCGGTGGAGACCGGTCTAGGCGACCTGCCGGAGCCATCGGAGCTGCCGGAATTTGACTACCGAGCAGCGATTCGCGCTCTTTTCGCCCGCCTGGACGAAGGCTCCGACCCGGTTTCGGAGCCCCTGGCGCTGCTGCTGGGGCACCTCGACAACCATCTGGCGGCCCTGGAAGGCCTGCTGGAAAATCTGCTGGCGCGCCGCGAGCAGTGGCTGCAACCCCTGCTCAACAGCCGCGATGCCCGCCATGCCCTGGAGCAGGCGCTGGCCGACACCGTGGCAGAGTGCCTGACGGACCTGGCGCGGGTCCTCGGTCCCGTGGCGTCAGAGCTTGCCATGCTGTGCGATTACGCCGCCACCAACCTGACGCACCTGGAAATCGACCACCCCCTGGCGCGGTGCCTGGGCATGGAGGCGTTGCCAGACACGGATCCCTGCGCTGCCAATCTCAGCCTGTGGCTGGCAGTAGCGGAGCTATTACTGACCAAGAGCGGTAGCTGGCGCGCCAAGGTGGACAAGCGCAGCGGCTTTCCCACCGACAAGGAAGCACGGGTTCCGGAGCGGGCTACCAGCGCCAAGCAGCAGCTCAAGGAAGTGATCGACTGGTGCCGGGAGCAACCCGGCCTGCTGGACCTGTTGACGGATCTGCGCCAACTGCCTCCCCCCGCCTACACCGACAGCCAGTGGCAATTGCTGGATGCCCTCACCCGGGTTCTGCCCAGCCTGGTGGCGGAACTGACCCTGGTATTCCAGGAGCGCCGCGCCTGCGACTTCACGGAAATCACCCTCGCGGCGCTGCGCGCCCTGGGGGACGAGGACGACCCCAGCGATCTCTCGCTGCGCCTCGACTACCAGATCCGACATATTCTGGTGGACGAGTTCCAGGATACCTCCTCCCTGCAGTTCGGCCTGCTGCGCCGGCTGGTGGCGGGCTGGCAGCCAGGGGACGGGCGCACCCTGTTCATCGTCGGCGACGGCATGCAGTCCCTGTACGGCTTTCGCAACGCCAATGTGGGACTGTTCCTGGAGGCCCGTCAGGCGCCGGTCAACCAGGTGCCGCTGACACCCCTCGACCTGACAGTCAACTTCCGCTCCGACCGGAGCCTGGTGGACTGGGTCAATCACCACTTCCGGGCGGTGTTCCCGGCCCGCGCCGATATCAGCCGCGGCGCCGTGCCCTATGCGGAGGCCCAGGCCGCCAACAGCGGCGATGGCGACGCCAAGGTGACCCTGGATCTGTTCGACCCTCCCTCCGATCCCCGCGACGAGGCGGCCGTGGTGGTATCCCGGGTGCGTGATGCCCTGGCACTGGACCCCGCTGGTTCCATCGCCATACTCACCCGCGCCCGCGGTCACCTCACCGAGATTCTCTCCGCCCTGTATCAGGCGGGCATTCCCTGGCAGGCCACGGATATCGACCCCCTGGCCAGCCGCATGCCGGTGGTGGATCTGCTGTCCCTCACCCGCGCCCTGCTCAACCCCGCCGACCGTGTCGCCTGGCTGGCGCTGCTCCGGGCCCCGTGGTGCGGCCTCGGCCTGTCCGATCTGCATCGCGTGGCCAACCCTGAACATGCAGAAATTTCAAGGGACGCCAACTTTCCCTGGCTCCCCGGTCGCATTCTGGACCCGGCTACGCCCGGGGAGCTGTCGGATGCAGGACGCGCCGCGCTGGAACGCACCGGCACCGTGCTGAGGGCCGCTTGGGCCAATCGTCAGCGCAAGCCCCTGAGGCTGTGGATCGAGGGGCTCTGGCTGGCCCTGGGGGGGCCCGCCACGCTGCTGGACAGCGTCGAACTGGCCTGGTGCCAGCAGTATTTCGACCTGCTGGAAGACCATGCCCGAGGTGCCGGGCTGGAGGACATGGAGGCCTTCGAACAGGCGGCATCCAGGCTCTACGCCGCCCCCGCCACCGGCCATGGCAACCCCGTTCAGATCATGACCATTCACAAGTCCAAGGGCCTGGAATTCGACACCGTGATCATCCCCGCACTGCATCGCGGCGGCGGCAAGGGGGAGCGCACCCTGCTCCACTGGCGGGAGCGCATCAGCGCCAGTGGCGAAAGCCAGTTGCTGATCGCCCCTCCCCTGTCCATCGCCGAGCAGGAAGACAACGGCGCGACGCGCCACGACGATATCGCCGCCAGCCGGCTGGTGGCCCACCTGAAGCACGAACAGAAACTCAAGAACGCCCTCGAGGATGCCCGGGTGCTCTATGTGGCCTGCACCCGGGCGGTGCGGCGCCTGCACCTGCTGACCGCCCTGCCGGCCAACAACCCTGCGTCGGGCAGTCTGCTGGCGAGTCTGTGGCCCGCCCTGGAGAACGGGTTCGATGGCTGTGGCGCGGAGGTTGCCCACCATGGCGCGAAGCTGACCAGTGAAGCCACCGACGAGGAGGCCGGGGACGCCCCGGCAACCCTCGAAACCCTGACCGAACTGCTGCGACTGCCGCCCCACTGGCGCAACCCCGCCGGGGAGTTCGCGGCGGCCCAATGGGCACCATCCGCGGAAGCCACCGCCTTGGCGCGCCACCCGGACGACGGTGACCCCCTGCCGCGCCACACCGGCACCGTGCTGCACCGCACCCTGAGCCGCATCGTCGCGGATGGCGTGGAACTCTGGAACGAGGAGCGCGTCCCACGCCAGCGCCAGGCGTGGCGCGTGCAACTGACCGCCCTTGGCGTGGAGGATTGCGAATCCGCCCTGGATATTCTCCAGGAAGCCGTCACCCGGGCGCTGAACCACGATCAAGGCCGCTGGCTGCTGGACAACCGCCACCCAGGCAGTGCTTGCGAACTGGCCCTGGGCCATCCCGGAGACAATGGCCTGGCCAGCCACTCGGTGATGGACCGCGCCTTCGTGCACGACGGCGTACTGTGGATCATCGACTACAAGAGTTCACGACCCTTGGAAAATCAGTCCACCGAGGATTTTGTGACCACCGAGACCCAGCGTTACCGCGATCAACTGGCCCGCTACCGTCGGGCCATGGCGCCGCGCCACGGGGGAGACATCCGCACCGCCCTGTACTTCCCCCTGCTGCCGTTGCTGGTGGAGGTGGAGACAGGCGATGGCTGAGCCGGGGACGAGAGGTAGACAAAGCTTCCGGTCATGCTCTTGCTTGCAACGGTCTCCCCGAATATCAATCACTCCCCGCCACTCCATAGCCATCTCCTATTGTCCAGATTGAACCAATTTCACCAACTTCCACCCACATTACAGTAGAATAGGCGGCAATCACGGCAAATCACCTGCGCTTCCCTTGGGAAGGGGTGCAACTTACTGGAATTGGAACCCGACATGATTCAACGCCTGCTGGAAAACCTCAATATCGCCTCCCAGGCGCCCCTGATCACGCCCCACAAGCTGAAGCAGGACATTCCCATGACCGAAAAGGCGGCGGAAGCCGTCGTCAGGGGCCGGGAAGCCATCCAGAACATTCTCGACGGCAAGGACCACCGCATCTTCGTTGTGGTGGGCCCCTGCTCCATCCACGATATCAAGGCGGCCATGGACTACGCCAACCGGCTCAAGGGACTGGCGGAGGAGTTGAGCGACACCCTGCTGGTGGTGATGCGTGTCTATTTCGAAAAGCCCCGCACCACCGTGGGCTGGAAGGGGCTGATCAACGACCCCTACATGAACGACTCCTTCAAGATCGAGGAGGGGCTGCATATCGGTCGCCAGTTGCTCACCGATATCAGCGAGCTGGGCCTGCCCACCGCCACCGAGGCGCTGGACCCCATTTCTCCCCAGTACCTGCAAGACCTCATCGCCTGGTCCGCCATCGGCGCCCGCACCACGGAGTCCCAGACCCACCGGGAAATGGCCAGCGGCCTGTCCACCGCCGTGGGTTTCAAGAACGGCACCGATGGCAGTTTGACGGTGGCCATCAACGCCATCCAGTCCGCCGGCAACCCCCACCGCTTCCTCGGCATCAACAGCGAAGGCGTGGTATCCATCATCACCACCCAGGGCAATCCCTACTCCCATGTGGTGCTGCGTGGCGGCGACGGCAAACCCAACTACGACTCGGTCAGCGTGGCGCTGTGCGAGCAGGAGTTGCAAAAGGCCGGTATCCGCCCACGCATCATGGTGGACACCAGCCACGCCAACTCCAACAAGAACCACGAACTGCAACCCCTGGTGCTGGAGAACATCGGCAACCAGATACTCGAGGGCAACCGCTCCATCTGCGGGCTGATGGTGGAAAGCCACATCCACGCCGGCAATCAAAAGATTCCCGAGGATCTTTCGCAACTGAAATACGGCGTGTCCATCACCGACGCCTGCATCGACTGGCCCACCACGGAAGCGTCGCTGCGGTCGTTGCGGGACAAGATCCGCGATGTCCTGCCCAAGCGGCGGATGCTGTAGCGCCCCCCCGATGGGTTGTGCCCGGGGCCCATGACCCCATGCCCCCGGTGGCCATCGCCATCCGGTGGCTCCGCGGCAAGGATCAATCTACCGCTGTTCTGGGACGGTAGAGCGCGGCGTACAGAACTCCGATCAAGGTCAGCCCCGCGGCGATGTAGCCCATGGCCATCAGGTAGGCGAGCCTGTCCGGCAGCTCGCCACCATCGGGTCCCGTCACGGTGGACGAACCCAGCAGATGGAACACGATCAAGGCGCCGATACTGGAGGCGATGGTGCGCAGTACCGCCATGATGCCAATGGCTTCGCTGGTGCGGTGCTCGGGGGCGGCCCGCGCGACGATGGTGGTCATGGCGGCCACCAGATAGGCGCTCGACACGCCGAGAATGATCATCAGCAGCAACACCATGGGTATGGTGTCGTGCTTGACCATCGCCACCATCCAGCTTCCGCCCAGCACAAAGCCGCCAAGGGCCATGCTGAAGCGCACGCCGTGGCGCACCATCAACCAGCCCGCCAGGGGCCCCCCAACCAGCGCCACGAAGGTCTGGGGCTGCATGATCAATCCCGCCATGGAGGCCGAGAGGCCGAGGCCGACACCGGTGACGGTGGGCTGCTGCAACAACAGGGACCAAACCTGGGCAAACTGCATCCAGGTCAGCCCGAAAAGGATGGTGGCGATAAAGGCGAAGGCGATCTCGCGATCCAGCACCAGGCGGATGTTGAGCAAGGGAACCCTGGCGCTCATCTCGCTGCGTATCCAGGCGAACAACAGCAGGGCGCCACCACCGGCGAGCCCCAGAATCGGCCAACTGGCCCAACCCCACGCCTGGCCCTTGGTGAGCGCCAGCATCAGACACACCAGGCCCGGCGCGAACAAGACACCGCCGAGAAAATTGGTGCCGGGCACCGGGCGCCCGGGAACCCCGGAAGGCAGCAGCAGGTAGACGGCTATCCAGGCGAACACGCCGACGGCCGCGGTCACATAGAAAATCCAATGCCAGGTGAGATAGTCCACCAGCAGCCCCCCCACCAAGAGTCCAAGGCCCGCCGACACCGTCATGATGGCGGTGAGCACCCCCACGAACATGGGCAGTGAACGGGCATCGACATTGGCCCGCAGAATGCCAATGCACAGGGGCAGAATGGCGCCGGCGCTGCCCTGGATGGTGCGGCCGACGACCACCCCGGTCAGCGAGGAGGATAGGCCCGCGATCAACGAGCCAGTGATGCTGAGGGCAATGACGATAAGGAGTACCAACTTGCGGTCGTACATAT
>JBJHDJ010000118.1:0-7034 GCA_050486485.1 Porticoccaceae bacterium | reverse complement strand
AGCACAAACAGCAGCATGGTAAACACCCCGATCTGGAACAGGGCGGAGCGCCAGCCGAAGTTCTCGATGAGAAAAGCCGTCAGTGGCTGGGAGATGATGCCCCCCGCCGAGGTACTGAGGGCGAGAATACCCAGTGCTCGCCCCCGCCGCTCGCGAAACCAGCGCACCACGAAGGTGTTGGCGCCGAGAACGCCACAGGCGGCGCAGCCGAATGTCAGTGGCACTGTGATCGCCAGGGCCATCATCCACAGGGACTGGCTCTGGGAGGCAAATATCATCGCGCCGCCAAAGGCGATGCCACCCGCGGCAAACAGCAGGCGGGCGGAGAATCGGTCCATCAGCCGCCCCACCAGGGGCGACATCACGGCGCTGCCAAGCTGGAAGACAATCATGCCGTTGTTGGCATTGGCCCGGGACAGACCGAACTCCGCGGACACGGGGACCACGAACAGCCCGAAAATGTAGGTGGTGAACCCCACCGCCAGGCCGGCGCCGATAAAACCACCGGCCAATACCCGCCAGCCCGGATAGGAATAAGCTAAATTGTTAATTATCTTCATATTATATCTATGTGCCTGAGTGTGTGGCGGGTTCAGCCAGGCCAGCCTCCCGGTGTCAGTCAGCCGGACAGCACGCACCCGTTTAAAGACGGGGCCTGTTGGCAATTACCAAATCCGGCATAAAGTGTACTTTATAGTTTACATTATATCCAGAGAGGGAGGGGTACGAGCATGAAAGCACCGACACTGGCAAAACCCGACGGTGGATGATTGGCAATCACCGGCTCACGGAGCAGACAGTAGAAAAATGTCCATGAAGCACTTTGCCAGCACGGCACTGGGTGGCGAGGGGCACTCAGCAAGCAAATGCCACACCCAAAAAAAGGGGCCCTTGTGGGCCCCTTGTGATGGCTTGCGGGAAGCGATGCCCCGCCAAGCCAACTCTCAGTAAAAGACGGAGTCAGTAAGAGTACTTGAAGGTCACCCCATAGGTGCGGGGCGCGCCGAGGGCAACGGCCACGCCGGTTGCGGTGGTGATCTTCTGGACCGCGTACTCCTCGTCCGTCAGGTTGCGACCCCACAGTTCGATGCCGATATTGTGATTCGGGCGGTATTCCACGGAGGCATTCAGCAGGTTGTAGCTGCCCTGCTTGGCAATGTTGTCCGACTCGAAATAATAGCCGTTGTTATAGCTGTACAGGGCGCTCATGCGCACTTCCCTGCCCTCCTCCAGGGGCAGGATATAACCCGCGCCGAGACTGCCAGTGAAGCGCGGCGCATTGGGGGTACGGTTGCCGCTGACATTGCCGAGACAGGCCACGGTGCCGCCAATGGGGGTGGTGCCGGTGATCAGCCCCGGATCCCGTGAACCCACCGCCGCCGGCAGACAACTGTTGCCAAAGTTCTGGCCGGGCTGGTAGACGGGATAGGCAATGGGCGATTGCTGTGCCTGACCGGGACCGCCGAACCTGTCGAAGCGGGAATCCAGCCAGGTAAAGCCGCCGAACAGCCGCAGGTCGGCGGTGGGGGCCGCCTCGAACTCCACGTCGATGCCGTCCACCTTCACCGTGGCGGCGTTGAGGATCAGCGAGGAGCCCGGGTTGCCGACCGCCGCGGAACGCACCTGGTAGTCGTCGATATCGTAGTGGTAGGCGGACACATTCAGGCGCAGCATGCGATCGAACAACTCTGCCTTGAGACCCACCTCGTAGGCGGTGATGGTCTGGGGCAGGTAGGGATCGTTGAGGGGGTTCTGCAGACTGAAGGAGCCCGCCTTGAAGCCCCGGTTGATGGAGGCATAGGCGTTGATATCGTCGGTGAGCTCCTGACGAAGCGCCACTCGCCAGGTCCATTCATTGTACTTCAGGTTGGTATCCTGCACCCCGGGAACGGCTAGGGGTTGACCACTGGGAATGGTCGCCGCGCCGCCAGGCAGTATCATGCCGTTGAGGAGCCACAACATCTGACTGGCGGTATAGTCGCGGCGATCCTCGGTGTAGCGCAGGCCGGCGGTGAGCTGAGTGGTCGGCGTCACGGAATAGGTACCCTCGCCGAAAATGGCGTAGGAATCCGTCTTCAGCTCGGCGTCGATCTTCTGCCGCTCAATACCATTGGCGGTGAATGCCGCCCCGAGGAAACTGGAATCGTTTTGTGGTTCGGAGCGCAGGTAGAAAACCCCTGTCTGCCACGAGAACGGTTCCGTGTCCGCCGAGGCAAGTCGGAATTCCTGCTGGAAGGTTTCCGTGCCGGACTCAAACACGATCCTGACCAGGGGCAACGGCCCGGCATCCACATCGAAATCCGAGTTGACGGTGCTCTTGCGATAGGCGCTGATGCTGGTCAGGTCGGCAAAGCCCAGGTTGGCCTCGGCGGTAAAGGAGAGGCCATAGATCTCCAGCTTGGTGAGGGAGTAGTCGCTGGCGGTGGTGTTGAAACCTGAGGGCCCAGGGAAGCCGCCGGTGCCCACGGTACCCGGATCCAGCTTCCAGCTGATGCCGATGTTGTCCTCGCTCTCGAAATAATCCCCCGCCAGGGTGAACTTGAGATCGTCGCTGGGACGGATCACCATTTTCGAGCGGGCGCCCCAGTACTCCTGAACCCAGGCATCCCGATCCAGGGTGATGTTGCGCCCCCAGCCATCCCGCTGGTCGAGGCCGGTGAGGGCGATGTCCATGCTGACGGTGTCGGTGAGGGGAGCAGCAGCGTAGAGACGGCCGCTGAAGGTATCGAAATTGCCGTAGCCGAGCTCGGCATCCAGCACATGCTCGTCACCGGGCTCGCGGGTGATGATATGGATCAGGCCACCGGTGGCGTTGCGGCCGAACAGGGTTCCCTGGGGACCCTTGATCACTTCCACCCGCTCGATGTTGTTGAAGTTGTTGATGGTCTGCGACAGATCCCCCATGTAGACACTGTCCACATAGAAGGCGTTGGCGCCCTCTTCCCCGGCGGCGGCATTGGTGGTGCCCACGCCGCGCACGAAGAACAACCCACTGGGGCCGGAGCGGGTGAACTGCACGCTGGGCACGATCTGCGGCAGATCCTTGGTGGCCTCGATACCGGTGTTGCGCAGGTCGTTGGCGGTGATCGCCGACACGGCGATGGGTACATCCTGCAGGCTCTCCGCACGGCGCTGGGCGGTCACCACGATCTCCTCGAGGGCGGCCTGGCGGGCCACTGGCGCGGCCTGGGCCTGGGCATGGGCTGGCAGCACCATGGCGGCGCCGATCATGGCGGCCATGGCCCCGTAGCCCGGGACTTGGTGGAACACTTTTCTCTTGAACTGTGTCATAGGTTGTCTCCCAATGGATTTTTAGTATTTGGCAACTTTTCTGATTGCTGAAGCTTTTCTCATTACTTTTCTCATGCATCCAACGACCTGAATGAAGCATCAGGCTCCCCAGGCCTCCAGCCTCGTTATTGTCGATGTCCGCTGGCGTGCTGGCGCCGCCTAGGTCCCGAAGCATACTCGGGGACCAGCCACGCTGGCCGTCGTGGACAAATTATCACACAATCCCCTGTCAGTTTGGGTAAATTCCAATATGGTCATCAAGGCACAAAAGACCCCCAATTCCAAAAGGAATCGGGTATCGGCATCTCTGGCCCAGGCAGGCTAGCCAAGCATCCCACCTTTGCCAACCCAGGATCCCAAGAAACGGGGCACGGTGTCCATGACCCGGGTGGAAATCAGTGTACTCTAGACAAGCAGCATAGACCGCTGACGACGCGGCCCATGGGCTCGACGGCGGACACTCGGCGCTGCATTCCAGTAAGGCTATTGTTCACCGAGAAGCCCACCAATTTTCGTCAAAGCGCCCTGCAAACAGCCGTCATGGCCATGTCAGCCCTTGAGTCGCGGCATCACCTTGTCGGCGAACAACTTCATCTGTTCGTAGACATCCTCGTAGGGCATGCCGCCAAAGCTGAAGTTGGCGATGATTTCATAATCGCCCACCATCTCCTTGCGCTTGAGATGCTTTTCGTAGAGCTCTTCCGGGGTGCCAATGAGATTGCCGCCAACATAGTCCTTGTAGGCCTTGTCGGGGCCGCCCGCCGCTTCCGCCGCCTGGCCCATGTAGGCATAGGTGGCGTAGGAGGGCAACTCCTTGAAATGGTCGCTCATGAATTCGTAATGGGTGGCCACCTGGTAAAATTGCGCGGCAAAATACTTGTCCGTATAGCGGGTAACCTTTTCCCGGCTATCGAAGCACACGATGAAATCACTGATGATGAAGGGCGGCGCCGGCTTGCCGTGCAGGGATTGGAAGGTGTCCCGATAGCTGTTGATTTCCGGCAGCGCCTTGCTCCAGTCGCCCTGGGAAAAGCGCAACGCCTTGAGGCCGTACTGGCCCGCCACCTCCACCGAGGAGGGAGACATGCTGACCATCACGCAGCGGTCGCGGGACCAGTTTTCCGGCCTGGGCCGAATCTCGGCGCGGGGCTGTTTGTACCATTTGGTATCGGCCTCGACATAGCCCTTCTCCAGGCCGTCCATGATGATGATGGCCGCCTCGTCGAACATTTCCCTGGAGTCCGCCAGCTCGACATTGAAGCACTTGAATTCACGGCGCGCCGCGCCTCGCCCCATGCCAAGCACCAGGCGCCCCTCGCTGAGGGCATCCAGCATGGCGGCTTTCTCCACCACCCTCAGCGGGTTGTTCCAAGGCAGAATCACCGCCGCCGGCATCAGCTTGATGGTCTTGGTCTTGGCCGCCACATAGCTCAGTGCCTGCAGTGGATCCGGGCAGGCGGCATAATCGGTGAAATGGTGCTCGACCATGGCGGCGAAATCAAAGCCCATGGCCTCGGCCTCGATGGCGATTTGGGTCTCGCGCCGGAAGAACTCGTAATCAGAGAGTCCATGGAGGTTCTGATAACTGAGATGTACGCCAACTTGCATGACAGAGTCCTTTATGGATATTGGATGTTTGGGTAGCGAGCGAAACAGGTCGCTTCATTGACTCGGCACTGCTCGGACTAGGCACTGCTCGGTGGCGGCCTGGATAGCGCCCATGGGACAATCGCACAACCCCACGAACAATGCATAATGTTACCTGAAGCGTTTTATATCAGCAGGCCCGGACAGTGTCAAGCGGGTTCCCTGTCGGGCTTTTTTCCATCAGTATTGGGCAGTCGCCCCGGTGTGGCCCTCTAGGCAGGTCATGGCCACGATGCCAACACCAGATTCCATCAATGAAGCGAGAGATGACCGTGAACGACATTGAAAGACTCGACGCCTTTGTCGCCATCTGCCAGGTGAAAGCCCGTTATTGCCATTACCTGGACAACAAGGACTGGAAGGCCTACGCCGATCTGTTCACCGAAGATCTGGAAATGAACCTGCCACAGGTCGAACCACTTCGCGGGCGCGACAAGGTCATGGCGTTTATCCGCGACGCCATCGGCGATGCCCGCACCGCCCACCAGGTCCATATGCCGGAAATGGATTTCAAGGATGACGGGGTTCATGTCATCTGGGCCATGCAGGATCGCAATACCTGGGATCCGCCCCGCCAGGGCGTGTCCACCCAGCGGGGCTTTGGCCGCTACCACGAACGGTATGTGAAGGAGGCCGGCCAGTGGAAGATCGCCGCCCAGCGCCTCGAATACCTGCACCTCGACATCAACAGCTGACGAAGACTCCAACTCCACCACCAGGCAACTCATCCATGGCCGAAACCACACTGAGCCAGGCATTTCTCGCCATTTGCCAGACCAAGGCCCGCTACTGCCGAGCCCTCGACGACAAGGATTGGGACACCTACGCCAGTGTCTTCACCGACGACTACGAGTTGGATATCAGCGAGGATACCGGCCTCGCCCCCATCAAGGGGCGGGACAATGCCGTCTCCTTCGTGCGCGAGTCCATCGGCAATGCCCGCACCGCCCACCAGGTCCACCTGCCCCTTATCGACCTGGAGGGAGACAGGGCCAAGGTCGTCTGGGCGCTACAGGACCGGCTGATCTGGGATCCCCCCAAGCACGGCATGGCCTCCATGACCGGCTATGGCGAATATCACCAAGACTGGGTGCTGGTGGGGGGTGAATGGAAAATCGCGAGGCTGCGCCTGACCCGCTTTCACATCGACCGGGAATTGGTCGGTTCGGACTGACCGAGGAGCGCCTTGACGCTCAACGGGCGGATGCCACAGCAATAAGTGAGGAAACGGCTATCTTGGCGTCAGGCGTCCAGCGTCAGACGTCAGACCGAACCCCCCTGATGTAGCCCCTAAATCCGACTTCTGTGTAAGAGATTCCTTACCTTAACCTTCCGACACCGGCGTCCACTGCGAAGTCATGGCCAGGGGCGACAGATACTTGGTGGACGACCAGCCGCAATCCACCACGATGGTCTGGCCATTGATGGCGGCGCCGCCTGGCGAGCACAGAAAGGCAATGGTGGCCGCCACTTCCTCGGCGGTGCCGAGGCGGGGATAGGGAGTGGTCTCGATATTCATGCGGCGGAATCCCTGGTCGCCCATCCGTTCACGCACCATGTCGGTCATGGTGACGCCGGGCGCCACGCAGTTGGAGCGGATGCCCTGGGGTCCGTATTCACAGGCCATGTGCAGGGTCAGGGCGGTGAGCCCTCCCTTGGCCGCCGAGTAGGCGCCGCCGCGACGTCCACCGATGACCGCGAAGGTGGAGGTGATGTTGACGATCGACGAACCCGACTTCATGTGCACGATGGCATCCCGCGCCAGGCGAAAAGGCGCCCGCAACATGATGTCGAGAAAATAGTCGAGGGTGTCGTCGTCGGTTTCGTGCAACGGCTTGGGGGCGCCGATGCCGGCGTTGTTCACCAGATGATCGATGCCGCCAAATTTCTCCAGGGCGAAATCGACAATCCTGGCAGGGGCATCGTCTGCGGTGATATCCACCGACAGGGTAGCGAGGCGGGTTGGATCGTCGATTTCCTTTTCCAGGTTGGCCAGCTTGCCCTGGTCCCTGCCCACGCCGACGATGGCCATGCCCATGCCGTGCATCTGCTTGGCGGTGGCGAGACCGATACCGCTGCCGGCTCCGGTAATGATG
>JBJHDJ010000117.1:0-7054 GCA_050486485.1 Porticoccaceae bacterium | reverse complement strand
TGCTCGAGGGGTTTCAGGATATGCTTCTCGGTGAACCGCCGGGCGATATCCTGGGCATCGGGGTCGCTGATGGACAGGGCGAGCATGATCGGGGGGTTGATATTGATGGCCCTGTCCACCAGGGACTTGGTCAGCACCTCGCCAAATCCCGCCCTGTCCCAGTGGTACTCCCGGGCCGTGGTGAGGGAGTCATGGAGGGCCGCCTCGAACAGCCCGGCCTTGGAACCGAAGTAGCGCAACAGCAGCGGCGAGCTGACGCCGGCGGCCGCGGCGATATCGCGGATGCCCACCTGGTCGTAGCCGCGGCTGCAAAAGGCCGCCTGGGCGGCGGCGAGTATCGCCGCCCGTGTTTTCGGCGCATTGCGTTTGCGGGGTGGAGTGGCTGCGGTCATGGTTGCATTATAGCGCGCCGGGCGGGGTTGGGGTCGATCGTCGCTGCCGTGGCCGGCGGTGGTCATGCCATGGCCATCAACGACAGCTTGCCCCCGTGTCGGCGAAACATTTCCATTTACCGATAAGCAGAAGGAGAGAACCATGTCCAGACGATACGACGGCCGCGTGGTGGTCATCACCGGGGCGGGCAGCGGCCTGGGGCGCATCAGCGCCCTGGCCTTTGGCCGCGAGGGCGCGCAACTGGTGCTCACGGATATCAATGCCGAGGGCCTGCGGGAAACCGCCGGGCTGCTGGAAAAGGACGGTGTGAAGGTGGCCACCTTCGTCTTCGATCTGGCGGACGAATCCGCCATTGAGGATTTTGGCGACAAGGCCTGCGCGGCATTTCCTCGCGTGGATGTGCTGTTCAACAACGCCGGGGTGGCCTACGGCGAGGTCAACCGCATGATCGACGACATGCCCCTCGACAAGTGGCTTCACTACCTCACCATCAACAGCCTGGCGCCGCTGATGGTGGCCAAGGCCCTGCGGCCCTCCCTGGCCAGCGCCAAGGGAGTGATCATCAACCAGTCCTCCATGGCCAGCTATGCCCCGGCCAATGTCTACGGGGTGTCCAAGGCGTTGCTCAACCAGATGACCTTCGGCATGGCCAATGTGTTCGCCGGCGACGGCATCCGGGTCAACGCCATCGCGCCGGGCATCATGGAAACCCCCGCCAACAAGGCGGGTCTGCCGGAGGAGACCTACAAGCGGGTGCAGGGCATGCAGCTGGTTCCCCTCCACGGCACCGCCGACGATATCGCCAACCTGGCCCTGTTCCTGGGGTCCGACGACGCCAGGTTCATCAACTGTGAAATCATCCTGTGCGATGCCGGCAACCGCCTGAGGGGCTGGCGGGGCTGACCGCAAGGTGCTGGGTGGTGGGGCCGTGGACGCGCCGCTGACGGTGTCCCTGCCGGGGGTGGCGCTCCACGCACGGCGCGGCGGGCACGAACCCTTCACGGTACTGCTGCACGGGTTCGGTTCCGATCTGCGCACCTGGGATCCACTGCTGGCCGCCCTCGACGGGAGGCTGTCGACACTGCGCTACGACCTGCGGGGGTTTGGCCGCAGCCGCTGGCGGGGCGAGGAGCCCTTCAGTCACGCCGACGACCTGTTGGCTTTGCTGGATGCCCTGGACATCGAGCGCTGTGATGTCGTGGGGGTTTCCATGGGAGCGGGTATCGCCCTGCACGCCGCCCTGGAGCAGCCTCGCCGCTTTGCCAGGTTGGTGCTGATCAGCCCCGCCATCATGGCCTGGGAATGGTCGCAACCCTGGCGGGAGCGCTGGCGGGAGATTGTCGCCGAGGCCCGCGCCGGGCGCCTGGACAGGGCCCGGGAACTGTGGTGGCTGCACCCCCTGTTCGACAGTACCCGGCACAGTGCCGCCGGGCCGCTCCTGAAGGCGGCCATCATGGCCTACTCCGGGGACGAATGGCTGCGGGACATGCAGCGCCAGGAACTGCCGGATGTGGAACGGCTGCACCGCCTGGCGGTGCCTACCCTGTTGCTCAGTGGCGGTCGCGACCTGGAGGATTTCAGGTTGATGGCGGATCTGCTGGAGGCCAGCACCCCCCTGGTGCGGCGCCGGCACTTCCCCGACCTCGGGCACCTGTTGCACCTGGAGGACCCCAACGCCTGCGCCAGCGCGATACTCCAGGCCTTGTCTACAGCGGCCACCGCGGATGGCGGCCCCTGCTGAATGGTCAAAGAGGGTGGCGACGGCTATCCCCGATTGTCTCGGGACAGGCTGAACACGGCGAGCCTGTAGGCCGCGGGTCGTCGCGAGTCCCTTCGGTTTGTGACTCCTGGTGCAGGGTTCTTGGTGCTGGTTGCCTGTGGACACCGGTGTTGTATACTCGGTGGCTCACTTTGCAGCGCAGTGCCGCAGGGGATCCGCCGCGAGGCGCCGCTGAACAATGCCCGTTCCATTGCATCGACAATCCGACAAACCCGTGACGGGAGGGCGCGTCAATGAGTACCGAGATACGCATACCGCAGCTCGGATTTTCAACCCAGAAAGGCACCTTGGTGGCGTGGCTGGTGGAAAATGGCGGGCCGGTTCAGGCCGGCCAACCCCTTTATACCCTGGAGCTGGATAAATCGGTCCAGGAAGTGGAGGCCCCCGCCAGCGGCGTCCTGAAAGTCATGGCAAAGATCGGCGAAGTCTATCCCGTCGGTGAATTGATAGGAGAAATCGTATGAATGTTCGTACAGCCCCAGCACCCGCCCCGGCCGACTGGCCCGAAACCTGGTACCGACTTGGCGACCACGGCTTGCGATCCGGGCGTTACACGGATCCCGCCTTCGCCCGCCTCGAGCACGAGCGCCTGTGGAGCCGCGTGTGGCAGGCCGCCGCCCGCCTCGACGAGATTCCGGAGACCGGCGACTTCACCACCTACGAGATCGGCGACCAGTCCATCACCGTGGTGCGCGTCGACGCCGACACCATCAAGGCCTACTACAATGCCTGTCCGCACCGCGGCACCGCCCTGTCGGAAGGTTGTGGCCATTTCAACAATGGCAAGATCATCTGCCCCTTCCACGGCTGGCGCTGGAACCTGGAGGGCGCCAACGAATATGTCCTGGAGCGCCAGGAATTCCGCGGTGGCGAGCTGCGGGACAGCGATGTCGCCCTCAAGGAAGTCCACTGCGTGGTGCATGCCGGCTTCGTGTTCATCAACATGGCCAAGGACCCGCAGCCTTTCGATGAGTTCATCGCCCCGGTGCGCCAGTTTCTCGAGGATCTGAACATCGAGAACATGCGCCACTACTGGTGGAAGGCCATTCCGACCCCCTCCAACTGGAAGGTGGCCCAGGAAGCGTTTTTCGAGGGCTACCATGTGCCCGCCACCCACCCGCAGTTGGAGCCCCGCGCCGCCGAGGTGATCTACGATGGGCTGCCGGAGTCGGAGGTGCAGTTCTCCCACAAGAATGTGATGTATGAAACCTTCCCCAACGGTCACGGTCGTTTCTTCGCCGGCCAGAACACCCCCATGGCGGGCAAGGTGCAAGGGGAGGGGGATCCGGTGGATCGCATGGCCGATCGCCTCAACCTGCTGGCGGAGGGGATGGACGCCCAGGTGCTGGCCCAGGATGTGGCCGTGGTGCGCTCCCTCAAGGGCAAGCCCATTCCCGAGGGTTCCAGCCTTGGGGCGGAATATGTCAAGGCCCTCTATGCCCAAGCGGCGGAGCAGAATCGACCGATGCCCAAGCCCATTCCCGAGGCACTTGGCATGTGGGGTGGAATGATCTTCATCTTCCCCAACCTGTTGATCCTGCCCCAGGCGGGCAACGCCATGATCTAC
Source organism: Porticoccaceae bacterium (assembly GCA_050486485.1). Taxonomy (GTDB): domain Bacteria; phylum Pseudomonadota; class Gammaproteobacteria; order Pseudomonadales; family Porticoccaceae; genus NAT127. The sequence goes on along the minus strand of JBJHDJ010000117.1, from coordinate 3,314 downwards.
CGGATTCGCCCGGACGGCTTTGATCCGGATAACTGCATATTCGAGATCATGTCCACCAAGACCTATCCGGCGGCGGAAAACCCCGGGCGGGCGGTGGTCCAGCAGGTCACCGATCTCAATGACCCGGAGCAGGTACTGCTCATTCCCCGCCAGGACCTCGGCAACCTCAAGCGCATGCAGAAGGGCCTGCACTCCAAGGGCTGCAAGCAGATCTGGCTGGCGGCGGACCAGGAGCGCATCATCGTCGGCATGCACAAGGTACTGGATACCTACCTGCAGGAACCTGTGTAATTTGGGTTCAGGGCTGAATGGCGCTGAATTAAGCCCCTTTACGGTAGTAGGGCGGTGTCCCGGGATACCGACCGGGCTACGAAGTCCGAAATGCCTTAAGTCAGTGCCTTTCGGTTCAGGGATCGCCACCCCCTTGCGATCTCCGCAAGGGGGTTTTCTTTGTCCGTGGCGCTAGTGGGGCGCCAATGGCGCGGCTGGCAAAGGGCGGTACGAAGGGCGACAATGGCCGCCCTGTTCGTTGAGCGGATGCGGTGATGACCGTCGACACTTCAGGGCCCACCCCCCTGGCCCATGCCCGTTTGCTGCTGGATGCCGTGGGTCGCGGGGATCTGGCCATCCCGGTGATGGACCAGCGGCCAGCGTCCCTGCTGTGGGCCCAGTCCGGGGCCATGTGGCTCAGCGGCCACCGGGATGGCCCGCCCCGCCATTGCCCGGCGCCACTGGCCGCCTGCGCCCAGGGCGCCTGGCTGGCCCTTGCCGCCCTGTGCCCTCGCCTTGATCCCACCTTCGACGCCTTCCATCTGCTCGGGGAGCGGGCCGCCATCGCTGGCTTGAGCCGCCAGGGACGACTGTCCCCCGGCGGCGCCTGTCGCCTGCTGGATACCGCCGACGGTGTGCTGGCCCTCAATCTGGCCCGGGACGATGACTTCGATCTGTTGCCCGCCTGGCTGCAACGACCAACGGTTGACATGGCGCAGTTGCCTGCCCTGGTGGCGAAACAGCCAACCGCTGTGCTGGTGGAGCGGGCGCGCCTGCTGGGACTCGCCGCGGCCGCCGTGTCGGCGCCGCGACCCCGCCGGGGCTGGTTCGAGATGACCCGCCACGGCAAGCGCCTCGATACTCCGACGCGAGCGCCGTTGGTGGTGGATCTCGGCGCCCTGTGGGCGGCGCCCCTGTGCGGCCAGTTGCTGAGGCAGTGCGGCGCCCGGGTCATCAAGGTGGAGAGCCTGCACAGGCCCGATGGCGCGCGCCGGGGGCCGGCCCCTTTCTTCGACCTGATGAACGGTGGCAAGCAGAGTCTGGCCCTGGATCTGCGCCAGCCAGAGGGAGTGGAACAGTTGCGTCGCCTGCTGACGCGGGCGGACATCGTCATCGAATCCGCCCGCCCCAGGGGTCTTGAACAGATGGGTATCTTCGCCGCCGATATCCTCGCCGCCCACCCGGGCAAGGTGTGGCTGGGCATCACCGGCTACGGCAGGCAGGCGCCAAACCGTGACTGGATCGCCTACGGCGATGACGCCGGGGTGGCGGCGGGTCTGTCCTGGCTGATGGGGGGCGAGCGCGGCGACCCGGTTTTCTGTGGGGATGCCATCGCCGATCCCCTCGCCGGCCTGCACGGCGCGGTGCTGGCCTGGGCGTTCTGGCTGGCGGGTGGCGGAGTATTGCTGGATCTGTCCCTGGCCGGAGTGGTGGCCCACTGCGTCCAGGCCGGGCCGGCGCCCGAAGGCGCCTATCCCGCGGTGCCGCCACGGGCCCGTACGCCCTGCCACCAGGCCGCTGCCCTGGGGGTGGACACCGAGCGGGTGCTGGCGGAATTGGCGCCATGAACACAAGACAGCCGATGAACGGGCTAGACCGACACGGGTCCAGCGCTGCTGGCCCCGCCCCGAGGGCAGGCGAGCCCGCCGGCGCGGCCGCCACCAGACGCAGCCCCCTGCTGATTTGTGGCGCCAGCCTCCTCGACGGGCGGTTGCTGGACCTGCGTATCGACGCCGGGGTGATTGTCGCCATGGCGGCTGGCTTGCCCCCCCTGGCGGGGGAGCGGGTGTTCGACGCCCGGGGCGGCCTGGTGCTGCCCGGCCTGCACGACCACCATATTCACCTGTTCGCCACGGCGGCGGCGCGGCCGTCCCTGGTATGCGGGCCGCCCAGCATCAACACGGAATCAGAGCTGCGTGAAGCCCTGGCGCATCGAGCGGCCACTGGCGAGGGCTGGATTCGCGGCGTGGCCTTCCACGACAGTGTCTGTGATCGCCTCGATCGCCACTGGCTCGACGCCGTGTGCCACCACAGACCGGTGCGCATCCAGCACCGCAGCGGCATGCTGTGGGTGCTGAATTCCGCCGCCATCGACTGCCTCGCCATCAATCCCGCCGAGCCTCTGCCCGAAGGCGCCGAGCGGGACGCCGCGGGCGATCTGACCGGGCGCTTCTACGATCTCGATGCCTGGCTGGGCCCGCGCCTGGCCCGCGCCTGGCCATCCCTGGCCAGCCTGTCGGCGGAGTTGGCCCGCCATGGCATCACCGCGGTGACCGACACCGGCGCCAACAACGGTGTCGCCGCCTGGCGAGCTCTGTGCAGCGCCGTGGACAGTGGCGAACTGCGCCAGCGCCTGTTGGTGATGGGCACCGAGGAACTGAACGGACTTCCCCCCGCCTGCGGTGGCCGGGTGGCGGTGGGACCGGTGAAGATCTACCTGCGGGAAGCCGCCCTGCCGGACTTCGACCGACTGGTGGCGCGCATGGCGGCGGCCCATCGCCAGGGCCGCGCCGTGGCGGTGCACTGCGTCACCCGGGTGGAGATCACCGTGGCCCTGGCGGCCCTGAGGGAGGCGGGGGCCGTGCCCGGCGATCGCATCGAGCACGCCGCCGTGGCGGATGACAGCGCGCTGCGGGACATGGCGGAACTCGGCGTCACGGCGGTTACCCAGCCCCACTTTATCGCCGAGCGGGGAGACCAGTACCTGGGGGCTGTCGATGCGCTGGACTTGCCCTTGCTCTACCGCGGCGAGGCATTTCTTCGGGCCGGGGTGCCCCTTGCCGCGGGCAGTGACGCACCCTATGGCGGGATCGACCCCTGGGCCGCCATGGCCGCCGCCGTGGCGCGTCGTACCCGCCAGGGGGTGGCCATGGCGCCCCAGGAGCGGCTGTCGCCCCTGCGGGCACTGGCCCTCCATGCTGGCGAGCCCCATAGCCCTGGCACGGGGTTGCACGACCTTGGGGTGGGTCAGCCCGCCGACTTGGTGCTGTTCGATGTGGACCGGCGCGCACTGCTGGACGACCTGGATGCCCGCCATGTCCGGC
>JBJHDJ010000116.1:0-7074 GCA_050486485.1 Porticoccaceae bacterium | reverse complement strand
CCACCATGCGCCCGCCCACCCGGTCGGTGTAGCGCAGGGTGTAGGGCCACAGGTAGGAGCCGGACATGCCTCCCGCCAGGTCCACCGCCACGCCCACATTGGCGGCCCGGGCGGAGGCATTGAGCTGATCCACCAGCCAGACCCGCGCCGAATCCTCCATGGCCAGTTCCAAGGCGCGGGCCATCATGGCTTCCCGCTCACTCCACAACTGGTAGTCGCGGCGCTGCAAGCGGTCCGCCAGTTCGTCGAATTCCGGCACCGGCTGGTAGGCCTGCCACAGGGGTTCGGCCCTGCCCCTGGCGGTGTAGTAGAAATCAAAGTTGTCCGCCAGATCCCGCTGGATGACGATGGAGATCCAGCCACCGGTGTAGATGTGCCATTGACCGGCGCGGGGATCGGTGGCGAGCCACAGCCGCGAGGCCTCCTCCGCGGTGCGGAAGCGCCGTTCCACCGCGAAGCCGATGTCCTCCAGCAGGTTGGCCACATAGTCGCCGATGCGGCGGCGCTCGTCCTCGGTGCGGATCAGCACGATCAGCCGCACCGGGCGGCCCTGGTAGTGCCAGCGGCCCGCCACCAGCTCCGCCCCCAGGTCGCGCATCTCCCGATGAATGATGTCGCGGGCGGCGTCCGGGTCGTGGCTGTAGCGAATCTCCAGTTCCCGGGCCACATCGGCGAGCCGTGCATAGTCGGGAAAGACGGTATTGAGGGGCAGGTAGCGGGGCACCGCCATGCCGCCGAAGATTTCCTCCGCCACATGGCGGCGGTTCACCAGGCGGTTCATGGCTTCGCGGATGGCGGGCACATGGAAGGGGTTGAGCTCGCCGTTGTCGAGCACGGGGCCGGTGGGGTTGAGGGTCAGTTCGCTGGAGGAGCCGTAGGAGAGGCTGTAATCGGTGTGCAGGGAGTCCCGCAGGCGGTTGAACACCGTGGGGCTGGAAATGCCCTGGGCGAAGACCTGCAGGGTGCCCGCCTCGATCAGCCCGGTGACGCGGCCGATATCCATCTCGCGGGTGAACACCAGTTCGTCCACCAGGGCGCCGCGCCGCTCGGCCAGCAGCGCCGGGTCCACCGCTTCTCCCAGCACCGGCGGCTGGCGGGGCTCGTCCGTGGGCGCCGGGCGCAGGGATACGGCGAGAAGAGCCGCCAGCAGCAGGGCGCTGATTACCAGAGCGATACCCTTCAATGTCTCACCACTTGATAACTCCTTGACTCAAGCCACGCCGAGGCTGCTTTGGCCCGCCGACAGTGCGCCAGTGTATGCAAGGCGGGGGGGCTGCGCCAGTGTGCATGGCATGGAGGAGTGGTGGTTTTGCGGCAGTGCCTGTTTGCGGCGGCTCCTGGCTTGTGGCGGCATGGGGGAGGGTTGCCTGTCATTGCAGTTTTCTATCCGGGCGATTGGTAATAAAAATGTCACATTCTTTGTGTGGGCACTATATTGGTGCATGCCGTTGACGCTTTTCACCAAAAGGAGACACCCATGTTAAGAAAAACCCTACCCATCGTCGCCGCCGTGGCGATAGCCGTATCCACGGCATCCCTGCAACCTCCGGTCCAGGCCGGCGGGCCGCTGATGTCCAACAAGGATTGGTGGCCGGAGATGCTGGATCTCAGGCCCCTGCGCCAACATGGTGCGGAATCCAATCCGCTGGGCAAGGATTTCAACTACGCCGAAGCCTTCGCCAGTCTCGACCTGGAGGAGGTCAAGAAAGACATCGAGGCATTGATGACCAGCTCCCAGGACTGGTGGCCGGCGGATTGGGGCCACTACGGTCCGCTGTTCATCCGCATGGCCTGGCACAGCGCCGGCACCTACCGCATCGCCGACGGGCGGGGTGGCGCCGCCGGGGGTCAGCAGCGTTTCGAACCCCTCAACAGTTGGCCCGACAATGTCAGTCTCGACAAGGCGCGGCGCCTGCTGTGGCCGGTCAAGCAGAAGTATGGCAATGCCCTGTCCTGGGCGGACCTGATGGTGCTCACCGGCAATGTGGCGCTGGAATCCATGGGCTTTGAGACCTATGGCTTCGCCGGTGGCCGCGCGGATGACTGGGAGGCCGACCTGACCTACTGGGGACCGGAAAAGGAATGGTTGGCGGATGAGCGCTACAGCGGCGAGCGCGATCTGGAGAATCCCCTGGCCGCGGTGCAGATGGGTCTGATCTATGTGAACCCGGAAGGCCCCAACGGCAACCCGGACCCCCTCGCCGCCGCCCACGATATCCGCGAAACCTTCGCCCGCATGGCCATGAACGACGAGGAAACTGTCGCCCTGATCGCCGGCGGCCACACCTTCGGCAAGGCCCACGGTGCCCACAACCCCGAGGACTGCCTTGGTCCCGAGCCTGCCGCCGCGGGCTTGGAGGAACAGGGTTTCGGTTGGCAGAGCAAGTGCGGTACCGGTGTTGGCGCCGACGCCATCACCAGCGGCCTGGAAGGCGCCTGGTCGGTCAATCCCATTGCCTGGACCACCCAGTACCTCGACAACCTGTTCGGTTTCGAGTGGGTGCAGACCCGCAGTCCGGCAGGGGGCATCCAGTGGATTCCCGCCGATGGTCAGGCGTCAAACCTGGTGCCGGATGCCCATGATCCCGACAAGCGCCACGCGCCCATCATGTTCACCACCGATCTGTCGCTGAAGTTCGACCCGGCCTACCGCGAGATCGCCCAGCGCTTCCACGAGAACCCCGACGAGTTCGCCGACGCCTTTGCCAAGGCGTGGTTCAAGCTCACCCACCGGGACATGGGGCCGCGGGCACGCTATATCGGCCCGGAGGTGCCAGAGGAGGATTTGCTGTGGCAGGATCCGATTCCCGCGGTCGATCACGAGCTGATCAATGCCAGGGATATCGCCGGGCTGAAGTCCGACATCCTGGCATCGGGTCTCACCGTGCCGGAACTGGTGCGCGCCGCCTGGGCCTCGGCGGCCACCTTCCGCGGTTCCGACCTGCGGGGCGGCGCCAACGGCGCCCGTGTCCGCCTGGCACCCCAGAAGGATTGGGAGGTAAACGATCCCGATGAGCTGGCCAGGGTGCTGGCGCGCCTGGAGCAGATCCAGGGCGACTTCAACGGCGCACAGCGTCGCGGCAACAAGCGGGTGTCCCTGGCCGACCTGATCGTGCTGGGCGGTGTGGCGGCCGTGGAAAAGGCCGCCAGGGACGCTGGATACCAGGTGGAGGTGCCCTTCTCGCCGGGTCGCATGGATGCCTCCCTGGAGATGACCGATGTGGAATCCTTCGAGGCCCTCAAGCCGGCCGCCGATGGCTTCCGCAACTACCACGGCAGTGGCGCCCGCCTGTCGCCGCCCCAGGCGCTGGTGGATCGCGCCAACCTGCTGACCCTGACGGTGCCGGAAATGGCGGTGCTGGTGGGTGGCATGCGCACCCTCGATGCCAATGCCGGCGGCGTGAAGCACGGTGTGTTCACGGATCGTCCTGGCACCCTCAGTAATGACTTCTTCGTCAACCTGCTGGATATGTCCACCCAGTGGCAGCCGTCGTCCAGCGACAGGGGGCTCTACGAAGGTTATGACCGCGCCAGCGGCGAGCTGAAGTGGACGGCCACGCCGGTCGATCTTATCTTCGGTTCCAATGCCGAGTTGCGCGCCGTCGCCGAAGCCTATGCCGGCAACGACGCCCGCGAGAAGTTCGTCCAGGACTTCGCCGCCGCCTGGAGCAAGGTGATGAATCTGGATCGCTTTGATCTGAGGTAATCGAACGCCGCCCCCGGGTCGTCGACACAGCAGTGGACGGCCCGGGAGCGCGATTCGGCAATCGCACCGGCGTTTTTTAGCAGGCTGCTGAAAAACGTAGGCGAGGCAGCCAGCGCAAGGCAAAAATGGGCGAAATAGCGGAGTTTACACAGAGTCAATGAGCATTTTGAGCCGATTTTTAACGCCGCGATGGCGACGCAGGTAGTATTTCAACAACCCTTTAGGGTGTTGGGTTCTTGAGATAGGCGAGCAGCGCCTCGCGAATGTCCGGGTTGGCAAATCCCCGGAAGGGCAGGCACATTTCCGGGTATTTTTCCTGGGGGTGTTCCAGCCACTCGGCGAAATAGGCGTCATCCCAGACAAAAGTCTGGCCGCGAAGTTCCGGATCGGTATAGTCGTAACCTTCGACAGTTCCCGCCGTGCGTCCCACGATGCGTTCGAGGTGTGGGCCAAACATGGCGGGGGCCTCCGCGCTCAGGGAATGGCAGGCTGCGCAGCGTATGAAGTGGCGTTTACCGGCTTCCGCGAGTGATCGGTCATCCGCCAGTAACGGTGAGCCCGACAAACCGCTGGCGATCACGGCGAGCGCCAACCCCACCCTTGCCATCTTGAACATGAGAAAGCTCCCTCGAAGCCTGTTGGGTCGCATCATTATGCCAGGCCCGCCAGGCCTTGTTTTCGATCTGCATCAAGCGCGAGTGAGATTGGTGGCCGCGCCATTGACAGGGTGTCGGCATCCGCTAATAATGTGGCGAACAGGGCGCGGCGGGTTTGACCCTCATGCTTCAATCCACCCCGCGGAATGCTTCGTGGCAGCGCCGCACCGTGGGGTGGGCTGGCCGCGGGCGTAACCCACCACATCCCACGCTGGAGCGGCTTGGAACTAACATCGATGGGTATCGCTGCGCTCAACCCATCCTACGGATCGGGGAGTGGCAGTGACTCGTAGGGTGGGCTGGCCGCGGGCGTAACCCACCACATTGTCCACAACTCACCATCCTGCAAGCCGCACGATGATTGACATGACAAACGGCTACAAATAACAGGAGACCAGACCATGGCCATCGCCGATGTGTCCGACAAATCCATCGCCAGCCTTGTTTCACTCAAGGGACGAACCGCCGTCGTAACCGGCGCCGCACAAGGCCTGGGCAAGGCCATCGCCATGCGCCTGGCGGAGGCCGGGGCCTCGGTGGTGCTCGGCGACCTCAAGATCGACCAGGCTAGGGAAGTCGCCAGTGACCTTGGCCAGCGCTATCGGGTGCCGGTGGTGGCCGCGGCGCTGAATGTCACTGACGAGGCCTCGGTGGAGGCCGTGGCGAATCTCGCCAAGAGCGAATTCGGGGGGCTGGATATCTGGGTCAACAATGCCGGCCTGTACCCCAACATCAGCCTGCTCGATATGACGGAAAAGGTCTGGGACGATGTCATGGCCGTCAATCTGCGCGGCGTGTTCCTGTGCGCGCGGCAGGCGGCGCGTAGGATGATCGATGCCGGTCAGGGTGGCGTCATCATCAATATCGTCTCGACGGCGGGTTTCAAGGGTGTTGCTCCCGGTGTCTCCGCCTATGTCGCCTCCAAGCACGGAGTGCGCGGCTTGACCCGGCAATTGGCCATCGAACTGGCGCCCCACGATATCCGGGTGCTGGGCGTGGCGCCGACATTCTGCGAGACCGAGGGCAACCAGGCCGCCCTGGCTCGGTTGCCAGAGAAAGTGCGGGAAGAAATCGCCGCCATCACCACATCGATGCTGGGGCGCGTCGGCGTGCCGGATGATATCGCCCGGGCGGTATTGTTCTGTGCGTCGGACCTGTCGATGTTCATGACCGGCAGCACCCTGCTCGTCGATGCCGGTGAAACAGCCTGATTTTCCCGATTGGCAGCCGCACCCCTGTCCCTGAGGTCCGGCCACGGGGGAATTAGGCGGGCGTCAAATGGACATGAAGATCGGCAAGGCTGCGAAAGGTGTAGGTGGGTTCGAAGCGGAAATGCCGCGCTCCCGGTGTGCCGTGATATTCCTCGTTGAGGGTGATGCTGGCGGTGCGCGCCAACAGCCGTTCCAGGGCGACCCGTGATTCCAGCCGGCCGAGTGGCGCCCCCAGGCAGGCATGCCGGCCCTTGCTGAAGGACAAATGATCCCGAACATTGGGTCGCTCGATGTCAAAACTCTCGGGGTTGGGGAAATGCGCGGGATCGTGGTTCCCTCCTGTCAGACACAGGGTCAGCAGGGTGCCGGCCTTCAGGTCGATGCCGGCGACGGTGACATCGCGCCGCACCAGGCGATAGGACACCTTCACCGGCCCGTCGTAGCGCAGGGTTTCCTCGATGAAGTTGGGGATAAGCTCCGGTTGGCGCCTCAGGCGATCCTGTAACGCTGGGTCCTCCGCCAGTATCTTCACCGCCATGGCGATCAACCGCGATGTGGTGTCCTGCCCGGCGCCAAACAGGAAGCACGCCAGTTGCGCCAGCTTGCCCAACTCCGGTTGCACGCCGCCGCGCAGGCGGGCATGGGCCAGCTCGGACATCAGATCCGTGCCGGGGTTGGCCACGCGGGCTTTCAGATAACCTTCGAAGCGCGGTTTCATCGGCAGCAGTGGGTCGGGGCCAACTTTGTGGGGGACATCACCATCCACCTGGCTGGGTGGCGCGCCAATCAGCTCCAGCAGCTCGGCGCGGTCCGCCATGGGAATGCCCATGATGTCGGAGATGGCGTAGGTGGTCACGGCATGGGCGAACTCGGGAACGATGTTGCACCGTCCCTTGTCGAGAAGCCCGTCCAGGAAGCTGTCCGACAGTCCGTGCAGGTACTCTTCGTTCTGCTTCACTCTCTGGGGTGTCAGCAGCGTCATCAGGAGGGTTCTGTAATCGGTGTGCTTCTGTCCGTCGAAGCAGACCAGGTGTTCACCCCAGGGCATCTGGTCCCTGTGGGCCTCGATCTGTTCGCTGATGTCGCTACCCTCCGGGGTGAAAGGCAGCGGTGGTATGGGGCCCACCACTGAGGCGGCGGAGGAAAAATCATCGTTCCTGCTGCGCAGTATCTCGGTGATGGCGTCATAGCCAGTCACCATCACTGTCTTGAAGTGGGGTTCCTGGACGATAGGACCCTTGGCCCGCATCAGGTCAAAGTAGCTTTTGGGGTCATCGATGACTTCCCTATCCTTGAAAAAATTCGGCTCTTGGCTTGTCATGGGCTTTCCTGTCGGCGGTCCTGATCGTCACTATGTTAGCAGAAGGCAAGCTACCATGGGGCCATATTTCCGTCAATTGTTGAAAGGAATATCGAAAAATATTGCGAACGCCCCGGGGTGCCCCGATCGGCGCGGCGAAGCCCCGAGACAAGTCGGAGTGATTGGCGAGGGGTGAGCGAG
>JBJHDJ010000115.1:0-7121 GCA_050486485.1 Porticoccaceae bacterium | reverse complement strand
GGTGATGGCGGGCAGGCCGCCAGGGGATCGCCGCCGCCTTCGCCCTCCGCGCCCGTGGAGAGCGCCGCCCCCGATATTCCTTCCGCGCCACAGCCCGCGACGGGCCTCGAAGGTGTGACCATAGAGCCACCCGGTGCAGATGTGCTACGACCAGGGGAGCGCCCCCCCCAGGTGCAGCGCACCATCGCCACGGACCACCTGACCCTCGACGCTCCCGGTGCCGATGTCCTCAAGCCCCACGAGCGCAGGCAGCCGGCAAGCCGGGACATCGACCTGTCCCATCTGCGGGTCGAGCCTGTCGACGACGACTGAGATGAGCAACGACGACCAGCAACTGTTCCGCGCCTTTGTCGGCGAGGTGGAACCCCTGCGCAAGGCGGGTGCGGAGCAACCGCGCGGCGCCAAGGTTTTCACCCCCGGCATGCGCGAGCGCCGCCGCGCCGCGGAACGGGATATAGCCCGTTCAGGGAACTATCTGGCGGGGGTGGAGGCCATCCAGCCGGTCGATCCCTGGGATGAACTGTCCTTCAAGCGGGATGGCGTGCAGCACGGGGTGTTCAAGAACCTGCGCCAAGGCCGCTACCGCCTCGATGCCCGCCTCGACCTGCACCGCAAGACCGTCGACCAGGCCCGCCACGGGGTGCTCGAATTCATCAACGACTGCGTGGAGCAGAATATCCGCTGCGCCCTGATCACCCACGGCAAGGGGGAATTGCGCGACAACCCCGCCCTGCTCAAGAGCTGCGTCAACCACTGGTTGCGGGAAATCGACGCGGTGCTTGCTTTTCACAGCGCCCAGCGCCACCACGGCGGTTACGGCGCCACCTATGTGTTGTTGCGCAAGAGCGAAGCCAAACGCCAGGAAAACAAGGAGATCTTCAGCAAGCGCGGCAAGTGACCCGCCGTGCGTAGGGTGGGTTGAGCGCAGCGATACCCACCATTTCCCGCAGCCGCTCGGAATGGATCGAGCGAATCGATACCCATCGCTTTGCACGACCGACAGGATGGGCTGGTGGGTTACGCCCGCGGCCAGCCCACCCTACGGCTCGCCGCCGAGATGTCCTCGTAGGGTGGGTTGAGCGCAGCGATACCCACCATTTCCCGCAGCCGTCCGGGGCGGATTGAGTGTAGCGACACCCACCGCCCGGTGCAGCCTGATGTTGTGGGATGGTGGGTTACGCCCGCGGCCAGCCCACCCTACGGCTCGCCGCCGTGCTCAACCGTCTTTCGCGTCCGCGCACCAGCTCGGTGCGCTGTCATTGGGCTCCCGCCATCCTCCAATGCTGTCGATTCCGGGCTTTGCACTTCCTTAACTCACTATTATTGAAAAATAAAATAAATCGACAAGGAAAATAATGAAAACTGGCACAGCCCTTGCTGCATCAGGTTGTGAAGAGATCATTGCACCAATGATGGCGTTCAACCAAGGCACAGGCAGTTGAAATAGATGGCTAGGGTTCCGGCTCCCGCTTTGCGTCAGGGAGTGACTGGTCCGAGAGCTGTCGACCTTCCTCGCGGAGGTTACACGGAGGGATAAAAGCCCGGGAGATTGTTGTTGTGATCTCTCGCGCGCCAATTCCGTAACCTCTGGAGGACACCATGAAAGGTCTCAACCTTTTCCCCCGTTCCATCCGCGCCCTGTTCATCGGCACCATCACCGCCTTGGGTATCAGTCTTTCCGCCACCGCCCTGGCGGGCCCCCTCAAGATTGGCTACAGCGACTGGCCCGGCTGGGTGGCCTGGGAAGTCGGCATCGAGAAGGGCTGGTTCGAGGAAGCCGGGGTCGATGTGCAGTTCGAGTGGTTCGACTATGTCGCCTCCATGGTGGCCTTCTCCGCCGGTCAGCTGGACGCCGTGAGCATGACCAATGGTGACGCCCTGGTCACCGGCGCCACGGGCGGCAGCAATGTCATGATCCTGGTGAACGACTACAGCAACGGCAATGACATGATCATCGCCGCCCCCGGGATCAACTCGATCAAGGAATTGAAAGGCAAGAGTATCGGAGTTGAAATCGGTTTCGTCAGTCACCTGTTGCTGCTCAATGCCCTGGAAAAGGCCGGCATGAGCGAGTCCGACGTGGAGTTGGTGAATGTCCCCACCAACGAAACTCCCCAGGTACTGGCCTCCGGCGCCGTGTCCGCCATCGTCGCCTGGCAGCCCAGCTCCGGTCAGGCGCTCAACCTGGTGCCCGGTTCCACCGCCATCTACACCTCTGCCGACGAGCCCGGTCTGATCTACGATGTGCTGGCGGTGACCCCGGAGAGCCTGAACGCCCGCCGCGCCGACTGGGAGACCGTCGCCGGGGTGTGGTACCGCATCGTCGACTACATTCAGGATCCAGCCACCCAGGACGATGCCGTCGCCATCATGGCCGCCCGGGTTGGTCTGTCTCCCGCCGAATACAAGCCTTTCCTGGAGGGCACCCGCATCCTGACCCTGGAGGAGGCCAAGCCGTTCTTCGAGAAAGCGGACGGATTTCAATCCCTCCACGGGTCGTCGAAAATCGCCGACGATTTCAATGTGAAGTACGAGGTGTACCGCGGTCCGCAGCCCATCGATGACTATATCGATGGCAGCATCACCCTGGGCCTCCAGTAGAGCGGTTACAGGGGAAATACCATGGCCGCCGTCGATCTTCTGTCGCCCCGTCAACCCCTGACGCCGCGCCTGTCCCGGTGGCTCATGGTGCTCTCTTTCGTGCTGCCACTATCGCTGTGGAGCGCGGTGAGCTATGTGCCGTTCCTGTGGCATCCGGAGGTGCTGATCAGCGAGCCAGGCGGAGTGGGTTATTTCCGCGAGGGCATGCGCATCGACCGGGACCGCTTCGCGGCGGAACTCGACAGCGCGGCAGCCAGCGGCCTGGCGCTACCGGCAGGGAAGCCGGTCAACCCCATCTACCTGCCGGCGCCCCATGAGGTGGCGACGGCCTTCTACACGGCGTTCACGGAACCACCGGTGATGCGCAGTCAGCAGTGGCTGCACCAGAGCCTGTGGCACAGCATCCAGATCATCTTCTGGGGCTTTACCCTGGCGTCCCTGATCGGGTTGCCCCTGGGGATACTGTGCGGCACCTACACCGCCGTCTCCCGGGTCGGCGAACCCTTTATCGAATTTTTCCGCTACCTGCCGGCCCCCGCCTTCGGCGCCCTGGCGGTGGCCATTCTCGGCATTCACGATGGCCCCAAGATCGCCATCATCTTCATCGGCACCTTTTTCCAGCAGGTGCTGGTGGTGGCCAACACCACCCGCCGTCTGGATATCTCGTTGCTGGAAGCGGCCCGCACCCTGGGGGCGCGGCGCCTGAGATTGCTGTTCAGGGTGGTGGTGCCGGGGATACTGCCCGACCTGTACCGCGACCAGCGCATTCTGCTGGGCTGGGCCTGGACCTATCTGATCGTCGCCGAATTGATCGGCACCAGCTCCGGCATCACCTGGTTCATCACCCAGCAGGCCCGCTACAAGAATTTCGACAATGTGTTTGCCGCCATCATCATGATCGGCATTATCGGCCTCGCCACCGATCTGATTCTCGCCGCCCTCGGGAAAAAACTCTTTCCCTGGGAGCGCGGCAAGGGGCGGGGGTGAGATGGAGGAACATTTAATGACCGAATTGGCACTCCCCAGTTATCTTCAGCAAAGCGACGCCGTGCGCGAGCGCTTCGCGCGGCTGAAAAGTCGCGAAGTGGTGCTGGAGGTGAAAGGGCTGAACAAAACCTTCGAGTCCGCCCAGGGTCGGGTGACCGCCCTGCGAGACATCAGTTTTCAGACCCATCGCCGGGAATTTGTCTGCGTGATCGGCCCCTCGGGCTGCGGAAAGTCCACCCTGATCCGTATTCTCGCCGGACTGGAGAGCCTGACTTCGGGTGACGTGCTGCTGGACGGCAAGCCGGTCAATGGCCCGGGTCCGGAGCGCGGCATGGTGTTCCAGGGCTACACCCTGTTTCCCTGGCTGACGGTGAAGAAGAATGTGATGTTCGGCCTGGAGTCCATCGGCACTGGCCGCCCGCAGGCGGAGAGCGAGGCCATGCAGTGGATCGACCTGGTGGGCCTGGAAAAATTCGCCAACGCCTATCCCCACCAGTTGTCCGGCGGCATGAAGCAGCGGGTGGCCATCGCCCGCGCCCTGGCCACCCAGCCGCGCATACTGTTGATGGATGAGCCCTTCGGTGCCCTCGACGCCCAGACCCGCTTCAAGATGCAGTCCTACCTGCTGGAAATCTGGAAGAACATCGACATCACCATCCTGTTCATCACCCACGACCTGGACGAGGCCATCTACCTGGCGGATCGCATCCTGGTGCTCAGGGCCAACCCCGGAGAGGTGGATGAGCTGATCGAGGTGCCCGTGCCGCGACCGCGCCATGGGGAGCAGGTGCTGAGCCCTGAATTTCTCGCCACCAAAAAACGCCTGGAGGACCTCATTCATCCGCCCGAGAGCCAGGAGCAGGGCATCAACGGCGACAAGCTCCACATGATCCGCATGACCCGGGTGGGGGACGATGTGGAGGATGTAGAGGCATGAGCAACCTGTGGCAAGACCTGCCCTGGCCCCAGGTGGGCGAGCGCCTCGCCACCCGCGACGCCGCCATCCTGCCCATTGGCGCCACCGAGCAGCACGGCCCGCACATGGGCTGCGGCATGGATTTCATCCTGGCGGACACACTGTGCCGGGCGGTGGCGGATCGCACTGGGGTATTGATGCTGCCCACCCTGCCCTATGGCTGCTCCATCGGCCACAGCCGCCGCTGGCCGGGTACCATCGCCCTGTCCCCCAAGACCCTCATCGATGTGGTCTTCGACCTGGGGCGCTGGGCGCACCATGGCGGGGTGCGGCGGCTGTTCATGGTCAACAGCCATGTCACCAACGCCGCGCCGTTGCGCTGTGCCCTGGAAATGCTGCGGGCCGAGCATGACGACCTGATGGTGGCCCTGTTCAACACAGGCACCCTGAGCCAGCGGGTGCGGGATTTTCACTTTGCCGATGGCGACGACTGGCACGCCAACGATGCCGAGACCTCATTGATGCTGGCGCTGGCCCCCGAACTGGTGGACGGCGCGCGTCTCGCCGACGCGGATGATCCAGACCGCACCGGCGGGCTGGTGTTCGCCCACCCGGTCAACCGCACCAGCCGCAACGGGGTGACCGGGCAGCCATCCCGCGCCAGCGCCGCCAAGGGCCGCGAGTGGTTCGCCTGGCTGGTGGAGGATCTGTCCGCCCTGATCGAAACCGGGCTCGCCGAACAGCCTCCCCTTGACCATTCCTATTTCCATGCCATCTCACCGGAGCACACACCATGACCATCCACAATGCCCATGTTCCCCACGGCGAGATGGGAAAAGTCGCCAGCATCCAGAGTGAACTCAAGGCCAAGGGCGTCAAGTACTGCATGGGCGCCTATGTGGATATCCACGGCATCCCCAAGGGCAAGGTGGTGCCCATCGACCATCTCCCGCAAATGGCCGGAGGCTCCGAACTGTACACCGGCTATGCCCTCGACGGCCTCGGCCAGAAACCCAACGACGACGAGATTGCCTCGGTGCCGGACCTCGGACACATCATCCAGTTGCCCTGGCAACCGGAGGTGGCGTGGATGCCCGCCGACAACACCTTCAAGGGGCAACCCTATCCCCTCAGCACCCGGGTGGCGCTAAAAAACCAACTGGCCAAGGCCGCGGAACTGGGGCTGGGCATGAATCTCGGCATCGAGTGCGAGGTCTATCTGCTGCGCAAGAACGACGACGGCACCCTGTCCGTACCCCACGCCGACGACAAACTGGTCAAGCCCTGCTATGACCTGCGGGCCTTCATGGACAACTTCCGCTGGATCGACCGGGTGGCCAGCACCATCAATGCCCTCGGCTGGGATCTCTATTCCCTCGACCACGAGGACGCCAACGGCCAGTTCGAATTCGATTTCCACTACGCCGATGCCCTGACCACCGCCGATCGCTTCATTTTTTTCCGGGAGATGGCCAAGCAGTACGCCAAGGAGGAAGGGCTGGTCGCCACCCTGATGCCCAAGCCCTTCGCCACCAAGACCGGCAATGGCGCCCATTTCAATATGTCCCTGTATGACCTGGCCAGCGGTGGCAATGTGTTTGCCCGCGACCCGGCCCGGGATCCACGGGGCCTGGGACTGACGGAAACCGGCTACCACTTCATTGGTGGCATCCTCAAGCACGGTCGCGCCCTGTGCGCGGTGTTCGCGCCGACGGTGAACAGTTACAAGCGCCTGGTGCGGCAGGGCGCCATGAGTTATTTCACCTGGGCCCCGGTGTTCAACTCCTACGGCTCCAACAACCGCACCAACAGCGTGCGGGTGCCCATGGGCGGCGGGCGCTGCGAGTCCCGCAACGCCGACGGCGCGGTCAACCCCTACCTGGCGGCGGCCCTGGCCCTGGCGGCGGGCATGGACGGGGTGAAAAACCGCATCGACCCCGGCAAGCCCCAGGAGGACAACCTCTATGAACTCAGCGATGCCGAGCGCGCCGCCCGGGGTATCGAATTTTTGCCGCAAAACCTGCTGGAAGCGGTTGAGGCCTTCGCCGCCGATCCCCTGGTGGAGGAGACCCTGGGCGCCGAACTGCGCCAGGAATTCATCGACTACAAGACCCGGGAATGGAATGAATATCACCTGTCGGTGAGTCAGTGGGAGGTGGAGAAGTACAGCCATCTGTTTTGATAGGAGTTATCAGTTATCAGTTATCAGTTATCAGTTATCAGTTTTCAGTTGGCAGTGGCAGGGTCTTCTCGACTGCAAACTGAAAACTGATGACTGTCAACTCAAGCTGTCAACTCAACATATTGCAATGAAAAATTTCAGGACTACACTAACCGGGCGCCCATGGCGCTCTGTCATGTCACTCTCTCCCGGGACGACCCGTGGGGACGATTTTCGAAGCGGGACGGCCCGCATCCCGAATCGCCATGACTGATGGAATCCACACTGCCAAGCCGTTCCAGATTCCTGTACAGCCACACACCTCCTTCGACTGCCGCTATGCGGCCGTCCCGCCGATTGTGCTTTCTCCGCTCGCGGCATGGCGCCGCCGTCCGTTGCCGCGCCCTAGCGATCGACGGGGGCGAATCTCCCGGGGAATATCCCGCGCAAGGGGGG
>JBJHDJ010000114.1:0-7154 GCA_050486485.1 Porticoccaceae bacterium | reverse complement strand
GCCTGCCCATGGTGGTGGCGGGTCTCGCCCTGATCGCCTGGGCCCTGGCCCGCAAGCGCTTCGTCGGTTCGGAGGCCTCTCGTTCGTGAAACAGTATCTGGACCTGCTGTCACTGGTTCGCCACCAGGGCGTGCGCAAAGGTGATCGCACGGGCACGGGCACCCTGAGCATCTTCGGTCATCAGATGCGTTTTGATTTGGCGGATGGCTTTCCCCTGGTGACCACCAAGAAGGTGCACCTCAAGTCGATCATTCACGAACTGCTGTGGTTCCTGCGGGGGGATACCAACATTGCCTACCTGAGGGAGCACGGGGTCAGCATCTGGGACGAATGGGCCACGCCGGAGGGCGAGCTGGGGCCGGTGTACGGCCATCAATGGCGCTCCTGGCCCTGTCCCGACGGTTCCACCATCGATCAAATCAGCGAGGTGGTGGAGCAGATTCGCGCCAGGCCAGATTCCCGGCGCCTGATCGTCAGCGCCTGGAATCCGGCGGACCTGCCGGACGAGAGCGTCCCGCCCGCCGACAACGCCGCCCGGGGCAGGATGGCCCTGGCCCCCTGTCACGCCTTTTTCCAGTTCTATGTGGCGGAGGGTCGTCTGTCCTGCCAGCTCTACCAGCGCAGCGCCGACATTTTTCTGGGGGTGCCGTTCAATATCGCTTCCTACGCCCTGTTGACCCTGATGGTCGCCCAGGTGACGGGGCTCGAACCCGGTGAGTTCATCCACACCCTGGGGGATGCCCACCTCTATCTCAATCATCTGGAGCAGGCCGACCAACAGCTTGCCCGGCAGCCACACCCGCTGCCCACCCTGGTCCTCAACCCCGCGGTGAGGGACCTCTTCGCTTTCACCTACAGCGACTTCGAACTGGTGGGCTACCGCCACCACGAGCCGATTCGCGCGCCCATCGCGGTGTAGCCCGTGGTGGTTGCCCTGATCGCCGCGGTGGCCGCCAATGGTGTGATCGGTCGCGACAACCGCCTGCCCTGGCACCTGCCGGAGGACCTCCGGGAGTTCAAGCGCATCACCCTGGGCAAGCCCATCATCATGGGGCGCAAGACCTTCGAATCCATCGGCAGGCCGCTGCCGGGGCGAACCAGCATTGTCCTGACCCGCCGCCCGGACTGGACCCGTGAGGGCGTGGTGGTGGCGGCGAACCTGCGCCAGGCCCTCGCCATGGCCGAGGAACTGGCGGGGGCTGACCAGGGCGAGATCATGGTGATCGGCGGCGAACAGATCTACCGCCTTGCGCTGCCCCTGGCCGACCGCCTGTACCTGACCCGGGTGGATCTGGAAGTCCCCGGGGACAGCCACTTTCCGGCCCTGGACCCGGCCCAGTGGCGGGAAGTGTCGCGGCGCGTGGGTCATTCCGACACAGGGGGGGTGGATTACGCCTTCCTCGTCCTCGAGCGGGTGAGGGGCTGATGCTGTTACCTAAGGTAACAGCTTTTGATGAAACTCCACGCGCCAGGGCCCTTTTTTACCCCGTCATTGAATTCCCTGATTTTGCGAGGTCATAATCCCCACCCTGACTGATTCCAGGTTAGTGCCTATCCGTCTCCGAGGGATGGCAGTCCCAAGCAGTTATTCAACCCGCGTGATACCCAGATTGAGGGAATTATGAAAAATCATCGACTCAAAGTGATGGCGATGTCCGCCGTGCTGTCGACCGGGGTGCTGGCCACCACGCTCCACGCACAGGATGTGGACAGCGTTCTGCAGGCCGGCGCCCAGAAACTGGAACAGGCCCGGGCGTCCCAGAAGCGCGTCGACACCCTGGCCGACCAAACCTATGACCTGCTTCAGGATTTCAAGACGGTCAACAAGCAGATCGAGGGCCTGCGGGTGTACAACGCCCAGTTGGAACGCCAGATCGCCAACCAGAACCAGACCATGGCGGATCTCCAGGAGTCCATCGAGAACGCCACGCTGATGGAGCGGCAGATCATGCCGCTGACCCTCAAGATGCTCGATGCCCTGGAGCAGTTCGTCGAGCTCGACCTGCCTTTCAACCAGGAGTCACGTCTCAACGCCATTGCCAGGGTGCGCGCCAATCTGGACGCGGCCCAGTACAGTGCCGCGGAAAAATTCCGCCAGGTGCTCGAGCTGTACGATATCGAAAGCCAGTACAGCCGCACCGTGCAGCAGTACGAGGGCATGCTCGAAAGGGATGGCCAGCAGCGCCAGGTGACCTTCTTCCGGGTAGGCCGCATCGCCCTGATGTACCAGACCCCCGACCAGAGTGAAACCGGTGTCTGGGATGCCGCCAACCAGAACTGGCAGGTGGCCAATAACTTCCGCAACTCGGTGACCCAGGGTATCCGCATCGCCAAGCAGCAAGCCGCCATCGACATTCTCAATCTGCCGATCCCCGCTCCGGAGGCCGCACAATGAAAACCACTTTTCGCAACCGCTGTCTGGCGCTGCTCGCCGGCAGCCTGATGGCCGTCTCCGCCGTCCCTGCCCTTGCCCAGCAACAGCGGGCAGGCTCCATCGAGGAATTGATGCGGCTCATCAACGAGGCCCGCGTCAGCGAAACCCGCGAGCACCAGCAGCGCGAACAGGAGTTCCAGCGCAACCGCCAGGACCAGCAGCGCCTGCTGGACCAGGCCAGGGCCACCGTCAACCGGGAAGAAGCCCGCAGCACCGAGTTGGAGCAGACCTTCGCCGACAACGACCTCAAGATCGAGGCCCTGCGCACCCAGCTCAACGAGCGCCTGGGTAGCCTGCGGGAGCTGTTCGGACATCTCACCTCCGCGGCCGGCGATGTGCGCGCCAACATCAACCAGTCCATCGTCACCGCCCAGTACCCGGATCGCGGCCAGTTCCTCGACGAGTTGATCGCCAAGATGGCCAGCGACACCCGCCTGCCCAGCCTGGCGGAAATCGAGCGCCTGTGGGCCGAGATGAGCCGCGAGATGGTGGAAAGTGGCAAGGTGGTCAAGTTCCCCGCCACCGTGGTCACCGCCGGCGGCGATCAGGAGCAGCGCGATGTGGTGCGTATCGGCAGCTTCAACCTGGTTTCCGATGGCAAGTACCTCACCTACAACGCCCGTAACAATGTGATTTCCGATCTGCCCCGCCAGCCCTCCGGTGCCCGTGGCGCCGCCAGGCTGCAGGACGCCACCAGCGGCTTTACCTCCGTGGCCATCGACCCCACCGGCCCCACCGGCGGCAGTCTGATGATGGCCCTCATCGACACTCCCAGCCTGATCGAAAAGTGGCACCAGGGTGGCGTGGTGGGCTACATCATCTCCGCCATTGGTGTGTTCGCCCTGCTACTGGCGATCTGGCGCTTCATCGTGCTCAACGGCATTTCCTCCAAGGTCAGCAGCCAGTTGAAGAACCCCAAGGAAGCCCGTGACAACAATCCCCTTGGCCGCGTGCTGATGGTGGCCCAGAGCAACCCCAACATGGACGCCGAGTCCCTGGAGTTGAAGCTCAATGAGGTGGTGCTCAAGGAGCGTCCCGCCATCGAGGCAGGCCTCAACCTGCTGAAGATCATTGCCATGGTGGCGCCACTGATGGGGCTGCTGGGTACCGTGACCGGCATGATCGTGACCTTCCAGCAAATCACCATCTTCGGCGCCGGTGATCCCAAGGCCATGGCCGGTGGTATCTCCCAGGCCCTGGTGACCACCGTGCTGGGTCTGTGCGTGGCGATTCCCACCGTGCTGCTGCACACCCTGGTGAACGGTCGCGCCCAGCGGGTGCTCCATGTGCTCGAGGAGCAGAGCGCCGGCATCATCGCGGAGAACGCGGAGGGTTAAGCCATGTATGCATTGATAGATGCGTGGCAGGGTGTACGCGACTTCATGGCCCAGGGCGGCATCGTGCTGTACTTCATCGCCGTGCTGATCTTCGTGATGTGGACCTTCATCTTCGAGCGGGCCTGGTATTTCAAGACCGCCCTGAACCGGGACCTGGATCAGGCCCTGGCCATCTGGGAGGCCCGCGCGGAGCGCAAGTCCAAGCGCGCGCACCAGGTCCGGGAGGCACTGATCTCCCGGGCCAGCCAGCAGATCGACCAGTTCATGCCGTTGATCAAGACCATGGTGGCCCTGGCGCCCCTGTTCGGCTTGCTGGGCACGGTGACCGGCATGATCTCCGTGTTCGAGATCATGGCCATCACCGGTGGCGGCGACGCCCGGTCCATGTCCGCGGGGGTTTCCAAGGCGACCATTCCCACCATGTCAGGCATGGTGGCGGCGATATCCGGGGTCTTTGGCTATACTTATCTCGAACGAATCGCCGTTCGGGAAAAGCAGTTGCTTGAAGACCACCTGACCATGGACCACTGATCCAACTGCTTAATACCGGAACCAGACTATGCGCAAAAGTCAGCCCAGGGCCCAAGAACAGGCGCAGGCCATCGACCTGACACCGATGCTTGACGTGGTGTTCATCATGTTGATCTTCTTCATCGTGACCGCCACCTTCATCAAGGTGCCGGGCATCGATGTGACGAGGTCGGAGGCCGTCACCGCCGATCCCCGTAATACCGCCATCCTTGTCGCCATCAACGCCAATAACGAGATCTGGATCGACAGGAACCAGGTGGACCCCAGCGCGGTGCGCCTGACCCTGGTGCGTCTCCACGCCGAGAATCCGAGGGGCGGACTGGTGATCCAGGCCGACAATTACGCCAATCTGGAAACCGTGGGCCTGGTGGCCGACGCGGCCATCGATATCGGCATCGCGGATATCGCTGTCTCCACCTTGAGGGATTGACGCCATGCAAGCTTCACGTATTGGTATTTCCTTTATCCCCGGCGCCGTCATCACCTTCCTGTTGCTGGTGCTGATGTTCACCCTGATCTACACCGCCAGTGTCAGTATCGACGAGGAGCCGGCACGGCGCATCGCCGATATCCATCAGCCGGAACGGCAGGTGGAGGAACGGGTCGAGCGTCAGGAAGTGGAACGGCCCGATGACCCTGAGCCGCCACCCCCGGACATGCCTCAGGTTCAGGAGCGATTCGATATTCCCGATGGCGCGGTGAGCATGGCCGCGCCGCAGGTGGGCACCGACCTGGCCGCCGGCCTGGGCGGTTTTGCCCGGGATTCCGACTATGTGCCCATCGTTTTCCATCAGCCAACCTACCCCAACCGAGCCTTGAGCCGCGGCATCGAGGGTTATGCCGTGGTGGAGTTCACCATTGGTCGGGACGGCCGGCCCCTGGAGCACACCATCCGGGTGCTCGAGGAGCATCCTGCCGCCACCTGGGGCTTTGGCAGGGCCGCGGAACAGGCGGCGCGGCGGCTGCGCTACAACCCTCGGATCGTCGATGGCGAGCCCCAGGAGGCGCCAGGGGTGACCTACCTTTTCCGGTTCAGGATCGAAGGATAGCTTCCATAGGACGGCATTTTCATCAAACCAGATTTGAAGCAGGTTTATAGCTATGCGAGGCAATTCAGGCACAAATTCACTGGTGCGGCTGGCAGCCACACTGGTTCTCCCCCTGGCGTTGATCGCCACCGCCCAGGGCGAGGAAGAGGATACCGGCCGGCGTTTTGACAATGTGGAAACCCGCCAGCGCCACGCCGTGGGCCAGGCCTGTGGCAAGGTGCTGGAGTCCGTCCAGCAAATGACCGAGGAGCAGGCCTGGTCGCGGGCGGAACAGGAGTTGAACCGGGCGGGCGGCGCCTGCACCACCAGCTATGAAATTTCCCAGCTGCAGAACTTCCTGGGCTATGTCTACTACTCCCAGGAACGCTACCGGGACGCCATCAACGCCTACAATCGCATGCTGGCCGAGGCCGATGTGGATGAGCGGCAGGCCATCAACACCCGTTACACCATCGCCCAGTTGTACCTGATTCTCGAGGACTACCCGGCGGCGATCCGCGAATTGGAGCGCTGGATGCAGGAGTCCCCCATCGTCGGCTCCGATGCCAAGGTGTTGCTGGCGCAGGCCTACTACCAGGTGGAACGCTACAACGATGCCCTGCGGTTGGTGGAGGAGGCCATTGCCGAGCAGGAGGCGCGGGGCAACCTGCCCAAGGAAGCCTGGTGGGGCTTGCAGCGGGTCATCTATTACGAGCGTAGCGATTACCGGCGGGTGGTGGACATTCTCAAGAAATTGATCCGCCACTACCCGTCCTACAGTTACTGGCGCCAGTTGGGGGGCATGTACGCGGAGCTCAACCAACCCATCAACCAGCTGGTGGCCAATGAAGCGGTTTACCTGGCCGGGGACCTGAATCAGGAACGCCAGTTGATCAGCATGGCCTATATGTTCCTGGGAGCCGAGGCGCCATTCCTGGCGGCCCGGGTCCTGGAGAGGGGCATCAAGGAAGGGCATATCCCCCGCAATGGCGACAACCTGGAAATCCTGGGCCTCGCCTGGCAACAGGGCCGGGATTCCCGCCGGGCCTTGCCGGTTCTGGAGGAGGCGGCCAGGCTGTCGGGCAAGGGCACCCTCTTTGAGCGACTGGCCGGTGTTTACCTGGATCTGGACGAGAACGAGAGGGCGGTAACCGCGGCCCGCAACGCCCTCAACCGCGGTGGACTGCGCCGTGCCGACATCACCCGCATGAACCTGGGCAACGCTCTGATCAACCTGCATTGCTACGACGATGCCGTGCAGGTGTTTCGCGAGGCGGCCCGGGACGACCGCAGCGCCCGACACGCCAACCAGTGGATCGAGTACGCCGAGCGCGAGGGCCGGCGCCGCCAGCAGTTGATCGAGGCCGGTGCTCCGATCGAGGGTTGCAAGCGGGTGTGACAGCAGTGCACCGCCACAAAAAAGCCGCCAATGTTGGCGGCTTTTTTGTTCCTGTAAATCATGCCAGGGCTTGAGTACCGCACCCCACCCTACAACCGGTCGGGTTGAAAATGGCTACCCAAGAGTCGCAAAGCATCAAAGATTCGTCGTTGGGATCAACAACGAAGCTCAAAGCGCCAGTCAGGGAATCAGGTCCAGATCCCGTACCGCGCCGCGATCGGCGCTGGTGGCCAGCATGGCGTAGGCTCGCAGGGCCGCTGAGACCTGGCGGGGCCGCTTCACGGCGGGCGCCCAGCCCAGGCGATCCTGTTCCTCGCGGCGGCTCGCCAGCACCTTGTCATCCACCTTGAGCTCGATGGTGCGTTTGGGAATATCGATATGGATGGTATCCCCGTCCCGCACCAGGCCGATGGTCCCCCCAGCCG
>JBJHDJ010000113.1:0-7237 GCA_050486485.1 Porticoccaceae bacterium | reverse complement strand
GATGGCCACGGCGGGGGCGCCGCTGTCGCCGATCAGTTCGTAGTCTATGCCTATCCCGCCAATGTCGATGCGCGCCATGAATCATCCTTATTGTGTGTGGTTGCCCATGATAACGCTTCCCAACTACCGGGGCAGCTCCACTTCCGCCTTGGCGGTAGCCATGGTCACTCCGGATTGGTTGGCCATCTTGCTATCGATCTGGACCAGGTGCCTGCCCTCGTCGTCCACCAGCTTGTCGACGATCTCGCCGGTCATGATGGTGATATCCCCGGTAAACGCCGGGCCCCGGTACTGGGAGTTGCAGTGCACGACCTGCCCCCACTCCCCCGCCCAGCCCGCCAGGTAGTCGAGAACCCAGGCGCCCATGGACGCGCCATAGCCGTAGGCGCGGGGCATGCCGATAAACTGGGCCCAGCGCGGGAACAGGTGTCCGCGGGAGGGGCCAATATAGGCGCCGTCGGTGTTTTCCGGGTTGATCAGTTCCTCCACGGGATCCATTTCCCAGCCGGCCATGGGGCCGACGAAACCCAGCTTCACCGGGTCGGAATCCTGGTTGCGGTGGGCGCTGCCCCACAGATTCATCAGGTAGGCGCGCCATTCAGTGGTGAAGCTGGCGATGCTGTGGGGTCCGAACACCCGCACCGGCAGCTTGTCCCCGACATTGACCTTGCTCCAGTGGCGCTTGCCGTGCCCCAGCTCGTGCATCATGTTGATGTACTCGAGCTTCCTTTCCTCGATATCGGCGAGTTCCTCGTCCGTCCACGCCGGATCTTCCGTCTGGTCGAGGGCACCCATCTCCACGGCGATATCCTGGCGGTAGCGGATCGACGTGGAGCGCTGCTTGGCGAACAGGGTGCCATCCTGCTTGTAGTAGTTGTTGTCGCCGCGCTGGAAGCAGGTGGGGCCAGCGAACTTGGTGTCCTTCACCACATAATCGAAGGGGATCTTCTCGTGAATGACCCTGTCCCCGGCAAACAGCCTGGGACCATAAAACCACCACTCGTCGCCGCCGAAGATCAGGTGTGAATCGGGAATCCGGCCCACGGCGGCGGGGCAGGCGCCATGGCCCTCGGCGGCGGCGATGGTGAAGGATTGTGGCGCCACCAGGCGCCCGAAGCGGCCCACGGCGGCGTAGTCGTGGTCGTAGTGCAGCAGATTCGGGTAGTGCATGGCTTGCGCCCAGCGCCGGAAGTCGTTGTTGTGCAATTCCTCCTTGAGGCTCCAGGGGGTGAGGGGCACGCCCATGTACTGGTCGAGGTCCGAGCAGTCAAGTGTCTTATCGTTCATCGGTTACTCCGCATTGAGATGGCTGGTTGCGCCCATATTGTGCCGCATCAGGTGTAATTTTCCACCATTTCCGTCGTTTCCCATTTCCGCCAGGCCCAATCTGGCGATTTCACCCGGCATCTCATCGCCAGCCGTTGGCCGGCCTTCACCCTGCCACCCAGGCCCATCCACGGCTACGCACCAGGCCCGTGGTTCAGCCAGGCCTGTGCCGAGGACAAGGGAGCCCGCAGCCAGGTTGGCTAACCTGCCTGTTGAACGAAGAAGGGAAGGGTGTGGAGAAACCACCTGCCCGGGCCATCGGAAGTGACCCGGGCAAGCGGCAGGCGATATCAGCTGACGATCTCGCCGATCTCCGTGCCCACCGGATAGGTTTCACCCTCCGCGGCCTTGCGGATGAGCTTGCCCGATTCGGGAG
The DNA here is from genome assembly GCA_050486485.1 of Porticoccaceae bacterium. GTDB lineage: Bacteria > Pseudomonadota > Gammaproteobacteria > Pseudomonadales > Porticoccaceae > NAT127. Next base: position 5,535 of record JBJHDJ010000113.1, on the reverse strand, counting down.
CGACGATTTCCTGGATGGACTTGTCGGTTTCCAGGGAGTAGATGGGCTGCCCGGCTTCCACCGTGGCGCCATCTTCCACCAGCCATTCGGCCAGGGTTCCTTCCGTGGAGGACATTTGCAGTTTCGGTATGGTCAGTGTCGTGGACATGGGCTATTCCGTAAGGGCTATTTGAACAGTTCGCGAACCCGCGCCGTGATGGAGCCGGCGTTGGGGATCTGCGCGGTTTCGATCAACTTGGAGTAGGCGATCGGCGCATAGGCCGCGCCGAGCCGGGAAGCGGGCGCCTTCAGCTTGGCGAACAACTCTTCGTTGATGGTACTGGCAATCTCGGAACCCAGGCCGCAGAACTCGGTGGCGGCATGCACCACCAACGCCCGGCCGGTCTTTTCCACCGATGTCAGAATGCGGTCGTAATCCAGCGGCATCAGCGTGCGCAGGTCGATCACCTCGGCGCTGATTCCCTCCTTGGCCAGTTCCTCCGCCGCCTGCAGGCACTGGTTGACATGCCAGCCGTAGGTGATCAGGGAGATGTCTGTGCCCTCGCGGCGCACCTTGGCCACGCCCAGGGGAATGCGGTAATCCCCCAGGGGCACCGCCTCGCGGGTGGTGTAGGTCAGCAGCATGGACTCGATCTGGACGCAGGGGTCCTCGTCGAAGATACAGCTCAACAGCAGGCCCTTGGCGTCGGTGGGCGTGCTGGGGTACACCACCTTCAGGCCCGGGTTGTGCAGCAGTATCGCTTCCAGGGACTGGGAGTGCTGGGCCCCGAGGCCACCCAGGCCGCCGCCGGTGATCATGCGCATGGTCATAGGCACATGGGTGGCGCTGCCGGACATGTAGCGCTGCTTGGCCGCGTGGTTGGCGATCTGGTCCAGACACACACCGACAAAGTCGATGAACATGATCTCGGCCACGGGGCGCATGCCCACCAGGGCCGCGCCGGTGGCGGCGCCGATGATGGACTGCTCGGCGATGGGGGTCGGCAGGATGCGATCCGGGTACCGGGACTTCAGTCCCTTGAAGCACTTGAACACACCGCCGGGGGGATCTCCGATGTCCTCGCCGAGGAAGAACACTTCCGGATCGAGCTCCAGGGCGATTTCGTTGGCGTCCTGGATGGCCTCGAACATGGCCATCTCGCGGGTTTCCCCGGAGGGCAAGGTTTCCGCGGCGCGTTTGATGCGCTGGCCACGGCGCGGCGGTATCGAGGGGTCGCCGTAGACATCCACCAGCATCTCTTCCGCGGGGGTGACCTCGCTGGCCAGTGCGAATTCGATGGCCTCCTTCACCTCGGCCTTGGCGGCGTTGTCGATCTCCGCCAGCTCCTCCTCGGTGCAGATGCCCTTTTCCAGCAGCAGGGCGCGGGTGCGCGGCACCGGCCAGGCTTCCTTGGCAGCCGCCAGCTCTTCCTTGCCGAGGTGACTGGTGAAGCCCACCCCGGCATGTTCTCCGAGGCGCATGGTGAGGGCCTCGACGAAGACAGGGCCATTACCGGCGCGCACCTCGTCGATCACCGCCTTCATGCCGTTGTGGAAGGCCACCGGGTCGTTGCCGTCCAGCTTGACGCCCTTGAAACCATAGGCCTCGGCGCGGCTGGCGAAATCCTTGCTGGCGGTGTACTCGGGTATCGGGGTGTACTCGCCGATCTGGTTGTTCTGGCACAGGAAAATGACGGGCAACTTCCACACGCCGGCCAGGTTCATGGCCTCGTGAATGGCGCCGATGCTGGTGGCGCCATCGCCAAAATTGACGATGGTGACATTCCGGGTGCCGCGCATCTTGCTGGCCAGGGCGAGACCGTTGGCGATGGGGGCGCCGCCACCGACGATGGCGGTGGTGAGCATGGAGCCGGAGGAAGGATCGGAAATATGGGGCGAGCCACCCTTGCCCTTGTTGACGCCATCGGCGCGCCCCAGCGCCTCGGCGAACAGCCCCTTGAGGGGCACGCCCTTGGCGACCTGGTCGTGAATGCCCCGGTAGATGGTGAGCATATGGTCTTCGTTGCTGACCAGGGGGGCGATGGCCGCGGGAATGGCCTCCTGGCCCGTCATCGGCCAGTAGGTGAACATGAACTTGCCGCTGGAAAGGCCGGCCTGGATGCCCTGATCCACCTGGTGAATCCTGGCCATCTGGCGATAGATTTCCTTCAGCGTACCCGCATCCACTCCTATATCTTGTGACATGATATTCAGCTCCTGTCGATTTTTTTGCTGGTTGATTTTCGTCTCGTGGGTGGCGTCATCGGCTGGTCGGGACCGGCGATTGGCGATATACCGACACCGGGGGACAGTTTCTGGCTCGAGCCCTTTTCCGGCGGACGAGGGTGAGCCCCCCATTGTCAGCGAGGCCACGGAAGACGCGCAAGTCACGACCCTGCCCGTCGGGTTCACTTTGTGGGCAACAGCCGTCCGGCACAGTCAAGCTGACTACCGCCTGCCTATACAGACCAGGCCTTCCCGGCATGACCAGCACCCCTGGCGGCTGTGAGACCGATGACCAAGGCGCGGTGCGTTGCCGTGGGTCCCTGTTCCGAGAAGGGAGAGTGTACCACCGAAATTGGCGCCCGGAAGCAGGATCGTCCCGAAAAGCCCCATGGAATGAATGGTTGTTGTCGATTCCCCACCCGGCTTAGCGGAAATGGGGCATCACCTCCCTGGCGAACAACCGCAGTTCACGGATCTGCTGATCGGGATCCGGCACGCCGGTGGGCGTGATGAAAAGGTATTCGGGGTTGATCACTTCCCGGATGTGTTGCAGCTCGCGAATGCAGTCCTCCGGAGTACCCACCACGGCGCGGTTGGGGGCGAATTCCTCGAGGCTCACTTCCCTGCCGCCAAACATCACCTCGTTGGAGAGCTGGTCCCTGTCGGCGCTGGAGCCCAAGTCCTCGTAGCTCTGCCACACCTTGATGATATTGGGCAGGAAGTTGGGATCTATTCTGTCCCTGGAGGGCACCACATGAACATCGCGCATCAACGCCAGGGTCGAGGGCCGTCCATGCTCGGCGGCCAGGGCCTTGTAGCGCTTGACCTTCTCCGCCAGTTCCAGGATGTGCTCGGCAAAACTGATTTCCCAACCGTCGCCAAGGCGCGCGGCGCGCAACATGGCGGGTTCGCTGACCGCGCCAATCCACAGGGGGGTATGGGTGCCCGGCAACGGCGGCGGCGTCACGGTGACATTTTCCAGATTGAAATGCCTACCCTGGTAGGAAAACTCCTCGCCGGTGAGGGCCAGGCGCAGGACTTCCAGGCACTCCTCCATGCGGCTGGCCCGGCTCTTGAAGTTCCAGCCGACGGTCTCGAATTCGTCCGCCTTGTAGCCAATACCCGCCCCAAAAATAAAGCGATTGTTGGACATTTCCTGGAGCGTATTGATTTCCTCCGCCAGCTCCACCGGGTGGTGGGCGGGCAGCAGCATGATATTGGTGGCGAACCGCATGGTGGTGGTGCGGGCCATCAGCGGCGCCAGCATGGTCAGGGGCGCTGAAGGTTCCGTGGCGATTTCACCGCCGAAGGCCGTGGTGCTGGAAAACCTGTGCTGGCCGCACCAGGCGAGGTCGTACCCCAGATCCTCCATTTCGTTGAGATAGCTGAACAGGGGGCCATAAGGGTCTGTTGAAGTGCGGTCGATCAACTTCCGCGAAACCATGATGCCGAATTTCATCATTGATCCTCGTCTTTTTCCATGGGGTTAGGCAGCGCGGCCAACAGCGCTTGAATCCGTTGCTGCTTGATGCCTGGCCCGCAAGATGGGTGGAGCGAAGCGATAGTCATCAAAAACAGGCTGGAAAGACGGTGTGGGTTGCACTTGATGGGTATCGCTTGGCTCAACCCATCCAGCGCCTGACCCGTGATGATCATGTATTTGTCAGGCATCCTCGAAACGGATCATGCCGTCCTGGTAATCAATGTCGCCCAGTATGAAACTGCTGTTCATCACCATGCCGCCCATGCGCTCGAAAAGCCGGATTTTATCGTGCCAGGGTGAATCGGGATGGTCATCCATGATGGGGCCCACCTCGAATCCCTGGGCCTCCAGTCGCGCCTTGTGCCTGTCCAGGTCTCTTACCCCGAAGACAACGCCCATCAAACCCTCGCCGCGCTGCTCCAGCCAGTCGTAGAGCATCTGGTTGAAATCGGTGCGCTCCGCCATGGGGGTCACCACTTCGAGTCCGGCCTCCCAGCTGATGTACATGACGAATCCCATATCCTGTCGCTCGAAGCGTTCCAATTTGGCATCCGCCAGTTTTTCCAGCAGGGCGACATTGGCCTCGATAGTCTCCGGCTTCGAAATCCAGGTCACATGGTCGATATGGTTGACGAATTTTTTCATGGGCTGGCTCCGCTGGTGCTGTCTCCGCAAAATGATGGCCGACGGCATTGAACCCGATAGGCCGCATCAGAACATGGTGCTGCCACCATCGGCGCCGATGGTCTGTCCGGAAATATAGTTGCCCTCGTCGCTGGCGAGGAACAGGGCCAGGGGAGCGATATCCTCGGGCTCGCCAAAATAGCCCAGCGCCACCTTGGACAACTCCATATCGTAGGAATTACTGTCCTTCAGATACCAGAGCGCCTTGGGCGACAGGGCGGAGGGCAGGATGGTGTTGACCCGGATCCTGTGCTTTCCCCACTCCTTGGCGGCGGTCCTGGTCAGGGCCCGGATCGCTTCCTTGCTGGCCGCATAGGCCAGGAAGCCTGGCTCGCAACGAATGCCATAGCTCGACCCCATGTTGATGATCGAGCCACCACCGGAATCTCGCATAGGGGGAAAGGCAAATTGCATCAACTGCAACGAACCGATCAGTGCCGACTCCATGTCGATGCGCACATGATCCTCCATCCGGGGATCATCGAGGGGCAGATAATCGGTGAAGGTGTGGGCGTTGTTCACCAGAATATCGACACGGCCCCACTCGGCCACCGCCCTGCCAACCGTCTGCTCGGCGTGCTCGCGATTTCCCGCCAGCGCCTCGAGGGGGATCACTTCACCGCCAGCGGACTGGACCCGTCCGGCCACTTCCTCCAGCTTGCTCATGGTGCGCCCGGTAATGATGACCTTGGCACCCTCCCTGGCATAAGCCTCGGCAATTGCCGCGCCGATGCCTTGCCCGGCCCCTGTGATGATAGCCGTCTTGCCGACTAGCCTGCGGGTTGTTTCGCTCATGGTTACCTCCCGTGATCCGTCTGTTTTATGTCAACCTGAAGGAAGCAGGTGTGATGGGCATGCCAGGAATATCCGAGCGAGCCTTGTACAGGCTGGAGCCGCTGGAAAGTTCCCTGCCTTCCTTCAGGCTGTCGCCACCATCAGCCGGGACGACATTGATGTAGTAATCGCGCATGTCCTGGCCACCAAAGCGGATCTGGGTGGTGGACCCCTCCGGGGTTTCCACGGGAGCGAGCTCGGTGCCGTCGGGGCTGACCCGGGTGATGCGACCGCTGGAGCGGAAACCGGTGATCCAGATGTTGCCCTCCGCGTCCAGGGCCAGGCCGTCGCAATCTTGCTTGTCGAGCAGGACTCGCCGGTTGCCGAGC
>JBJHDJ010000112.1:5201-7258 GCA_050486485.1 Porticoccaceae bacterium | reverse complement strand
CTATAAGCAGATCCGCATTCATGGTGCCTTCTAATATCTTGAATCGCACCTTGCCCTGATTGGTGATGGCGGAAATCATGTTGAGACTGTGTCGCTTGGCATTCAATTCGATCACGGGTGTCTTCCCTTTGGGCGCATACCCTCTACCATGCTGGCAATCACTGCGAAGCCCTCTCTCATCGCCCCAGTAAATCTCAGCATCTTCTTCATTCGCCTTGCCCTTTATCGCCGGGTAGTCATGATCAAGCCATTGCTGGACGGCCTCTGGCTGCTGCTCATACGCCCGCTTCAAGGGCTTTTGAGGCGTCATCCCCCATCGCTTCAAGTATTCACCCACAGTGCGGATGGGCAACCATATGCCCGTACGCTGATGGATGACTTCCTGAACCGATTTGCGCGTCAACAACGCACAGGCCAGCTTCAATTGATCAGGGGTCATTTCGGCAATCAGCCCCTTGATCTCTTTCTCCTGGTCAGGGTTCAAACGCCGCCTTGTTTTGTCACCCGGCCCACATTGCTTAGATCGGAAGGCAGCGGCGCCTTCGCGCTCGTAGGCTTTAGCCCAGCGACAGACTGTGTTGGGATGAACCTGGACAACCTCGCTGATGTCTTTCAGAGACAGCCCTTTTTTCCGCAAAGCGATAGCCTGGCGACGCTTCTCTTCTTGCGCTACCGGTGGCAGCTTTCGTGCATCGATTTTATCCATGTTCACATTATACTATTTCTTCTATACATTTGCCGGGTTAATACTACAGCTACATCAGCCCCAATGTTTACGAATCAACTATAGCAATCGAGCTTAAGAAAGCGGCTTAACTGAGTTGTCGCTAGATGCTCGACCACGCCATAATGCACCCGATAGCGCATTTTTTCAGAGGCTCCTCAGCCAAAGGATCACGGGGAATGCCATAAGTGCCAAGCCTAACCAGAAATTAAAATCCCGGCCAATGCTTTCCACATAGGGATCGAGTTCTTCGCTAGATTTGATCAAGAATAATTCTGGGTATCGATATGTCGAATATAAAAACAATAACCCCCCTAGATTAAACAACAAGAGCGCTAACCTTACTTCAATGAATCCAAAGTAGACAATTTGGCATACAACAATTCCTGCCAGGATTGTAAGTATTTTTCTTACCGTGGAAGGTTGTGTAACTAATGCCATGATGAGTTTCCCTATCCAATCTCGACACTCTTAATTCCTTAATTTACCAATGAAGGGTTTTCAAAATTAAAATTGCGATGATGAACTAACATTAGGGCTCTTCTATTAATTATTCTACAGCCACCACATAGCTATTTGATTCAACAGCCACTAAAAAATTATTAAATTTATAGTATGTGCTCTGGTGTTATTTATACAACTGGCCTGCAATATCGAAGCGAGTTTATAGGTAGCCTCTCTTGTACAGCCGGGGAGGCTCATGCATTTACTCGTCGAGGCACCTTCAGGATCCACTTGCGCTGTCGTATATTACTGATCCTACACCATAGCCAATACCATATGAAAAACCTAAAGCGCCGCCAATAATTCCACCTCTTGTCGCTCCAATTGTAGTTCCAGTTACTACTGCTCCTGTTACCGTCCCCAAAGCAACACCCCAGTTGAACCCAGATAATGTTGGATCGGCCAAATTGCCGCCACCAATTATGTTTATTTACTGTAAACTCAACTCACGCATTGGATTATCTCCTTGCTTTTTCTTCTAGATAATGCTGGGTCAACATGCACCCCATGTGCAATTTTTCACCAAAACCATCGCTATTTACGAATAGCGATCGGCTCTGGCTGATAGGCCAGTGGCTTTAACTAAATCGTTGTAAGATTTGAAGTTAACTATCGATACGGCACCAATTACGCCAAGGCAGTATTTGATTGTTACGAAAAGGGGTTTCCCCACGGGCAGGGTTTTATCAACAGTAGTTTGGCAGGTAGGCTTAATGTAAACGCAACCATCAAGTCGGTTCTCTCGACCGCTCAAGACAGGTTTGTTGTAGCACATGCTGGCCAAGTGCCAAACTTGAAAAGGTTCAATAGATGCAGGAGGTAACACGGC
>JBJHDJ010000112.1:0-5191 GCA_050486485.1 Porticoccaceae bacterium | reverse complement strand
TCAGCTTTGCTACACTTCATCCAAACGGTCTCCTTTGGTTTTTTTGGGCGGTGTGGTGCCACCAATTTTACCAAATGCGAGGCCGTTTTTTTATATTGGATAAGCGTACCTACCTGACTTTTTCCTTGTCGCTCGATCGCACCTCCGGTGGGGTTTGGGAACCCACTCGGAAAAGCGGTTTCAGGCGATAAATACAGTGGTTCCATGACAAATATGCCGGGTTTTTATGCAACTATCGGGATAATGTAAACGCAACCATCAAGTCGGTTCTCTCGACCGCTCAAGACAGGTTTGTTGTAGCACATGCTGGCCAAGTGCCAAACTTGAAAAGGTTCAATAGATGCAGGAGGTAACACGGCTGTAGTCCTTTACTTGTCGTTCCTTTGCTTGGAAACTTCTGGAATTCGTTCACCACATCCCTAAAGTGTTCAACCGGACGCTACATCATAGATTATGATGATGTCAACAGGAATTTTCACTATCATGAGAGGAATGTCGCCGGGCATAAATGAACTCGGCAACGCATGGCGCCCCCATGAATTCACACATGAACATCTGATGGTCGAGACGCTTCGTGCTAGGGTCTCAGCACGCCGATATCGATGAGCACTTACCTGGCAAAGGGCCAGGTTCCGTGACGGAATCCTTCACCAATATGCTTGCCAGCTTCGACGGGCTGATGACCTGAGGCAGCAACGGCTTTGTCATCTACCCACTGATCGCCGCACTGTTCCTGGCCTTCTGGCAGATCTTCAGTCGGGAGTTCAACAGCCCCCAGAACCTGTGGACACCGAAGTTCAGCTAGACCCGGCCACCCCGTGGCCCGGCAAAGAACCAGATAATGATTCCGATTACAGGCAGAAACAGGATCAGCAGAATCCATAGCAACTTGCCGAGGTTGCTGCCACGGGCCTGGACGATATTGATGATGGCCCAGATCACCGCGATCAGCAGTAACAGGCCGAGTAAGCCGCCTACCTGAATTTCCATGGGTTCTCCTTGTTATTGACCTAGGGTGCCATCGGTTTGGCATCCCGCCATTAGGCAGATCAGCACCGCGGGAGGTCCCGATATCCTTCACTCCCACACGGGCACCACACGCCACTGTTTGATAACGCCATGTTGCCCCAATCCCATCCGCCGCGCCAAGGCCTGGATAACAAGGCCCGGATAAAAAATCTCGGGTGGATGAAACCATTCCTGGTTATAATTTGTCCAATCCGCGCCCGGCAACCCGCCACTCTTGCGTGCCCAGCCCAATTAACCCCCGACTCTCCATGAGCCCATCCCCATGATGCGTCATCGCCCATGCCATACCTGGTGGCTGACCGCCGTCCTGATGCTGCTGTGTGGCGCCAGCCACGGCGGCGACATCCGCCTGCCGGTCAATCTCGACCTGGACCTGGTGAGCCAGGCCCTGCGGCAACAGATGTTCCTGGCGGAGGATGGCAGCGCCGAGGTGTTCTCCGACGGCCTGGACTGCAACGCCCTGACCTTGAGAGACCCTCGCGTGGAGGGTACCGAAGACGGGCATTTGCGTATCATCACCCATGTTCATGCCCGAATTGGCACCCCCCTGGGCGGTCGTTGCCTGCTACCCCTGCAATGGGGTGGGGTGATCGAAACCCTCGAGGAAGTGTCTGTCATGCCCGGCAGCGCCCTGGTGTCCTTCAAGGTGGTGGATTCCAATATCCTCCGGCCCGACGAGGAGGGCCGCGCCATGCCGGGGGTGGTGTGGGACTGGATCAAGCGCCATGTGCACCCCCAGTTGAGCGCCGTCACCGTCAATCTCAGCCCGGCCCTGTTGTCCTTGCAAGGCCTGTTGCGGGAGGCCATTCCCCTGGACATGGAACAGCGCTTCGCGGTGGCGGACTCCCTCCACCTTGAAGCCGTGAACGCCAGCACCGCCGGACTCGGCATCGTGTTCACCATGAACGTCCCCGACACGCCCCCGGACTGGCAGCCCGCCATACCCCAAGCGGCCCTCACCGCGGAGGAGCTGGCCGCCTGGGATGCCGCCTGGCAGGACTGGGAAGGCTTCGCCACCTGGCTGATTCTCGCCCTGGCGGAGCCGGCGGGACCGGAAATGCGGCAGACCCTGGTGGATCTCCTGTTCGACGCCCGCCATCAACTGCGGGATGCCCTGGAGCTGGAGCAGCCCCATGGGGATCCGGTGCGCGAGCTGTTCCTGACCACCTGGGAGCGACTGGCGCCGCTACTGCGGGAAGGATTGGTACAACTGCCCGGCGCCGATCTGTTGCACCTGGCGTCGTTCATCAGCGCCGGGGATGCCCTGGTGGCCCTGGACCAGGCCGCGCCGCACCTGGGTCTGAGCCTCGACCGCCACACCCTGCGCACCCTGGCGCGGGCGCTCGATCCCGGCATCAGCGACCAGCAATTGGCCTATGACACCGCCATCAATCCCCTGTTGAGGGAGCTGATCGGCCTACCCGCCAACTTCGATGAAAGCCCCGACAAGCCGCTGCCATTCCTGTGGATCGTTCCCCGCGCCGAGGCCTCCACCATCGACAGCAGGCTGGTGAAGACCCTGACCGGCTGGGTGCCGGCGCGCAACGAGATCGACGATTACCTGGCGACCGTGGATCGCCTGCTGGAAGCCAGCATCCGCGCCGAGCGGGAGCGCGGCAAGGTGCCGCTGGAATTCCTGCCGCTGTACGAGGATCTGGTGCGCGCCACCGCCTGGCAGGAAAGCTGCTGGCGTCAATTCGTGTCCCAAAACGGGCAGGTGCGCCCCATCCAGTCATCGGCGGGTTCCGTGGGGCTGATGCAGATCAACAAGCATGTGTGGCGGGGCATCTACGACCTCGACGGCCTGTACAACAACATCGCCTACAACGCCCGCGCCGGCAACGAGATCCTCAGCCATTACCTGGTGGACTACGCCATCAAGCGCGGCGAGCACACCGTCACCGGCGACCCCCACAATCTGGCCCGCGCCGCCTACGCGGTGTACAACGGCGGCCCCAGGCACCTCACCCGCTACCGCAACCCGGACACCAACCGCTACCTGCGGGGCATCGACAACGCCTTCTGGGAAAAATATCAGGCCGTGCGCGAGCAAGGGTCGAGCGCCGTGCGGCAGTGTTATTCGCCGTGATTTATTGTGTCTGACGTCTGACGTCTGACGTCTGACGCCAAGATAGCTCGGGGCATACCGGGATGCCTCCCCACTCGCCCCGAAGTTTTGTCAGGCTTTGGTTCGCACCAAAGGGGTTCATGGTTCGGGGAGGCACGCCCGCTTCTTGCCAATCGTGAGGTGGGCATGGAAGTTCACTGTTTCCCGCGTTGGCACTGAGCGAGCGTCAGACATCCAGCGTCAGACGGATTCTCAACCCTCTTCCTTCAACAACTGCACCACATCCCGGCCAAAATTGGCGAGAATGCGCATGCCGGTGCGGAATACTTCCACCGCCTCCTCGCAAGTCATCTGTTCCTCGAGGGGGATGCCGTCGTTTTCCGCCAGGCTGTCGCGGGTGGCCGCGGGATTGTTGAGCAGCATGCAGGCGGTGATGGTGTTGTCGAACACCTCCCCGAGGTCGCTGTTGACCTCCGCCACCTCGTCCAGCACCTCGCTCCACACCTCGTCGAGCCAGTCGAAGCCAACCAGCACCCCGTCACAGAAGTTGCGCAGGGCGGCGTTGGGCTCGCCATCCCTATCCAGACGGCATTCATGGGGCAGGGCGATGTTGTCGCCATCCGCCGCCAGCAGCCGGCTCCAGGCATCCCATAGCCAACCCAGCTCCTGATGGAACCCGTCGGCGTCCTCATTGGAGCGGAAGGATGGCTCCACCACTTCACCCTGTTCATCGAGGAAGGCGAGGGGAAACCACTCCTCTCCGTCGATGATGTCCGGCGAGGAGGCGATGGCCAGCGCCAGGCCTGAAAGAGCATGGGCATCCAGCACCTGGCCGGCGATACCGAGTCGCGCCGTCAGGTCGGCCAACTGCTGGTGGTCGTAATCGAGTTCCATGATCCCCCCTCCCCGGGCGGGTGCAGACAGCAGCATCATACACCCAAACTTGGCGCACAACGCCAGTAATCCCGGTTCGACACGGGTGGCAATTGCTGGTCGACAGCACCAGGGCCGCACGCTTAAATACCCTAAATCCGAGCAGGAGCCACCACCATGCCATCCACACCCCACCTGGCCTTCCTGGGACTTGGCGTCATGGGCTATCCCATGGCGGGCCATTTGCAACGGGCCGGCTACCCGGTGACCGTCTACAACCGCTCACCGGACAAGGCCAGCCGCTGGGTGGCGCAGCACGGCGGAAGCAGCGCCGCGAGCCCGGCGCAAGCGGCCAGCGACGCCGATATCCTGTTGTGCTGCGTGGGCAACGACGACGACCTGCGGCAGGTGATGCTGGGGGACAACGGCGTCATCGAAACCCTGCGCCCCGGCAGCCTGGTGGTGGATCACACCACCGCCTCCGCCACCGTGGCGCGGGAACTGGCGCGGGCCTTCGCCGCCCGGGACATCGGCTTTGTCGACGCCCCCCTGTCCGGCGGCCAGCCCGGCGCCGAGAACGGCAAACTCACCATCATGTGTGGTGGCGATGAAAGCCACTACCGGCGGGCCGAACCCGTGCTGCAAACCTACGGCATACGGGTCAAGCGCATGGGGGAGGCCGGGGCAGGGCAACTCACCAAGATGGTCAACCAGATCTGTATCGCCGGCCTGCTGCAGGGGCTGGCGGAAGGCCTGCACTTCGCCCGCTCGGCCGGTCTCGACATCGTCGAGGTGGTGGATGTGATCAGCAAGGGCGCCGCCCAGTCCTGGCAAATGGACAACCGCCACCGCCCCATGGCGGAGGATCACTACGACCACGGCTTCGCGGTGAACTGGATGCGCAAGGACCTCGCCATCGTCCTCGACGAGGCCCGCGCCAACGGCAGTCACCTGCCGGTCACCGCCCTGGTGGACCAGTTCTACGGCGAGGTCCAGGCCATGGGTGGCGGGCGCTGGGATACCTCGAGTTTGATGGCGCGGCTGGAGCGGATGCGGTCCGTCATCTGAAGCGTCATCTAGAGTGCCATCTAAAGACTAGTTTTACTATGTTACAAAAAGTCATCCCTCTGCCCTCCGCAACAAGGGCATCGCCCGAGCCTGGCGATCAGTCCCACGGCGAGCTCGAGGCGCAGTGTCGCGATCGAGTTCGGTATGTGGCGC
>JBJHDJ010000111.1:0-7320 GCA_050486485.1 Porticoccaceae bacterium | reverse complement strand
ACTTGTTTTTGAATAAATAGTTAATTAGACATCCCAAGGGATCGTCCGGGACTCCCTTGAAGTGTAGTCGCTGTTGGATGCCGTGCAATCACAGGTGATCGCAGACATGGGTCGAAACATCATCATCGTCATCAGGGTATTCCAGGTCAGCCAATGAGCCGAGCATCGGCGGCATCATCGCCATGGCAAGTTCGCTGCACTCTTGCAACTGGGCCATCTCAGGGGAATTGGCGAATTCGTTGCCAAACGACACCGCCTTGGCCTGGGCGGCGCGGCGCTGGCCACTGGCGCACATGCCCTTGAGCTCTTCCTCGACCGCCTCGGCACGGGCCATCAGGGCCTCAAGCCCCGACTGATCGACCTTGGCAAAACAGGCCTGCATCTGTGTCGCCCCCTGCATCAACTGCTGCATCTGCTGTTCCGTCATCTGCGCCTGGGCCAGGAGCGCCAGGGGGAAAAATACCAGGGGAAGCACGAATTTGACCAATGAGCGCATGGGTTACTCCTTGTCGTGTTGAGGTCTGACGAACCGTCTGCCGATTCAGTTCACCAACCTAGGGGGGACCTGTGACGAGCCCTTGAGATGATCGCCCCCCTGCTGTTGGGCTTCCCACATTTGAGCATATCGCCCACGGGCTGCCAAGAGCTCGCCATGGGTGCCCTGCTCCACCACCCTACCCAGTTCCAGTACCACGATCCTGTCCGCGTCGACGATGGTGGAGAGACGGTGAGCGATGACCAGGCTGGTATGGCTGGCGGAGATTTCCCGAATGGCCTCGAGAATACCCCGCTCGGAGCGACTGTCCAGGGAGGATGTGGCCTCGTCGAATACCATGATGGGTGGCCGCTTGAGTATGGCCCGTGCAATGGCCACCCGCTGCTTTTCGCCGCCAGAGAGCTTCAGGCCCCGCTCCCCCACCAGGGTGTCGACCCCCTCGGGGAGTCGCGACACGAAATCGTCGAGATGAGCGAGGCGTATTGCCTCCAGGACATCATCGTCGCTGGCATCGATGCGACCATAGCGGACATTCTCCAACAGGGAGGTGTTGAACAGCACCGTGTCCTGGGGCACCACGCCAATGGCCCCACGCAGGGAGCTCAGGGTGACCTCGCGGATATCCTGACCATCGATCAACACCCTGCCACTGGCGGGGTCGTAGAAGCGGAACAGCAATTTGAACAGGGTGGACTTGCCGGCGCCGCTGCTGCCGACGATGGCCACCTTGCTCAGGGGGGGCACCTCGAAGCTGACATCATCGAGAATTTGCCGCTGGGGGCCGTAGCCGAAGGACACGGCGTCGAAGCGGATATGGCCACGGCTCACCGCCAGTTCCCTGGCGCCGGGCTCGTCGGCCACGGTAGCCCGCTGATCGAGCAGCTTGAACATGCTCTCGATGTTGGCCATGGCCCCCTTCATTTCCCGATAAACGAAGCCGAGAAAGTTGAGGGGCATGAAAATCTGCATCATGAAGGCATTGATCAGCACGAAATCCCCGATGGTCATGGTTCCCGCCATCACCCCGGCGGCGGCCAGCACCATGGCGCCGGTCATGGCCATGGCGATGATCAGCGCCTGCCCGCCGTTGAGGGCGAACAGGGTAAGCCGGTTCTTGCGGCGGGCGCTTTCCCAGTCCGCCAGCTCCCTGTCGTAGTGGCGGGCCTCGTGGTCCTCGTTGGTGAAGTACTTCACCGTCTCGTAGTTGAGCAGGCTGTCGACCGAGCGGGTGCTGGTGCGGGACTCGGCGTTGTTGACCTCCCTCACGAAGCGGGTGCGCCATTCGGTGGCGAGTACCGAAAAGGCTCCGTACACCAGTACCGCCACCAGCACGATGGCGGCGAACAGCCAGCTGTAATTGACCCATAGCAATACCGCCACCAGGGCGATTTCGAGAAAGGTGGGGATGATGTTGAACACCATGAAGCGCAGCAGGAAGCCGATACCGTTGGTGCCCCGTTCGATATCCCGCGACAGGCCGCCCGTGCGACGGTTCAGATGAAACTCCAGATCCAGGGAGTGCAGATGTTGAAAAACCTTGAGGCCGATGCGGCGCATGGCACGCTCGGTGACACGACCAAACAAGGTATCCCGCAACTCGCCGAAGATGACGCTGGCAAAGCGCACCGCGCCGTAGGCCAGCAACAGGCCCAGGGGCATCAGCACCAGGGCCGAACCTTCACCGCCCACCTCATTGAGGGCATCGACGATATGCTTGAGAACAAACGGCAGGCCAACGCTGGCGGCCTTGGCCCCCACCAGGCACAGCAGCGCCAGCGCCACCCTGCCGCGAAACTCCAGCAGGTACGGCCACAGCCGCCAAACGGTGCGCCAGTTCACCTCGCCGAAGGCAACCTGGGTGTTCTGTCCTCTCATCGTCGCTCTTTCCACCTTCACGAGCCAGGATGATACGGCCTGGGGCGGGCCCAGGGGAAACAGGGATTTTCAAGGGCTTTTGGCCTGTTGACACCCGAGGGGCCATTCTCTATAGTTCGCGCCCTCGACAGCGGTTTACACGCACTCGTAGCTCAGCTGGATAGAGTACCCGGCTACGAACCGGGCGGTCGGAGGTTCGAATCCTCCCGAGTGCGCCATATCAAAAAGCCCACCCTTGCGGTGGGTTTTTTGTTATGGGGTACGACGGAGGTGAGAACCTCCCCAGGTTCGACAACTTCCGCAGGAAGTTGGACCCAGCCGCGTAGCGGCGCAGCCCCGAAGGGGTCAAAACGCCCACAAGGCGTTTTGAGTCAATCCTCCCGAGTGCGCCATATCAAAAAGCCCACCCTCGCGGTAGGTTTATTTCACATCCCTCAGGGTCGTATTTCGATCGGCGTGCCATCCCTCACCAGATCCCAGATCTCGTCCATCACATCGTTGGTGACGGCGATGCAGCCTTCCGTCCAGTCCTCCTGGTGCAGCCATTGCTTGGCCCACTCCACCGAAGGCACCCAGCCGGGACTGCCGTGGATCATGATCAGGTTGCCGGGATCGCGGTTGTAGGCACGGGCCACCTCGAGGTCCTGCTCATTGGGGTAGGAAATATGGATGGAACGGTAAAACTGGCTGTCTGGATTGCGCCAATTGAGGGTGTAGAGCCCTTCCGGGGTGCGTCCGTCCCCCGCCTCCTTCTTGTGGCCGATGGGGTTCTTGCCCAGCACGATGGGATAGCTGCGCACCACCCTTCCGTTGGACATGAGGTAGAGGGTTCTCTCGGACTTTTCCACCAACACGAAGTCCACCTTGCCGGTGACCACCGAACGAATGATGGGCGAGGAAGCGAGCAGGGACTGGGCGAAGACCACAACCAGGCAGATGACTGACAGGCGGATACAGCGATTCAGGGCTGGGTAAAACACAGTCTTGGATCCCCGTTGTGTGCTCTGTGCGCTGGGCACGGTTGACCTTTTTTATCAGGCGCTCGTTCTAATTTCCACGCAACGAAATGTAGCCTGTTTCACAACCGGGAGCAATGGTTGCCACTGGGGAAGAGCTGTTGGATAAGCCTGCCGGGAACCCCCATTGAACTGGCCCGGCCCTGGGACGATGATTGAGCGCTGGCTGCGTGTGGGTTGACGGCATTGTCTATACTGGTCGGGCACAGGGTATTTTTTCACGCCAAATCAGGAGACATCGCCATGTCCGACCATGTCTACAAGACCATCGAACTCACCGGCTCCTCCACCAGCGGTATCGAAGACGCCGTGCAAAAAGCCATCGCCAGGGCCTCCCGGACCGTCCACAACATGCGCTGGTTCGAGGTATCCGATATCCGCGGCCACCTGGCGGAGGGCAAGATCGAGCACTGGCAGGTAACCATCAAGTTGGGCTTCACCCTGGATACCTGACAATACCGAGCCTTGCCCCCCCCCTGGGACCGTCAATGATCGAACACAACCCTGCCCTCCCTCAGGGCGCCGCGGATGGTATCGCCCGGGGCGAACTTGCCTGACAGCACATCCTGGGCCAGGGGGTTCTCGATCAGTTGCTGGATGGTGCGTTTCAGGGGTCTCGCGCCGTACACCGGGTCGTAGCCGGCCTCGCACAGCTTGTCGAGCACCGCATCCTCCAGCTCCAGGCCCAGGTCCCGCTCCTGCAGACGCTTTTTCAGCAGGCCGAGCTGAAGGCCGGCGATACCGCGGATCTGATCGCGGCTCAGGGGGTGGAACACCACCACCTCGTCGATACGGTTGATGAATTCCGGCCGGAAGTGGTTGCCCACCACACCCATCACCGCCGTCTTCATGGCCTCGTAATTTTCCTCCCCCGCCAGGTTCTGGATGATGTCCGAGCCGAGGTTGGAGGTCATCACCACCACGGTGTTGCGAAAATCCACGGTGCGGCCCTGCCCGTCCGTCAGACGACCGTCGTCCAGCACCTGAAGGAGAATGTTGAACACATCGGGGTGGGCCTTTTCCACCTCGTCCAGCAGCAGCACCGAGTAGGGCCTGCGGCGCACGGCCTCGGTGAGGTAGCCGCCCTCCTCGTACCCCACATAGCCGGGAGGTGCGCCGATCAACCGCGCCACCGAGTGCTTCTCCATGAACTCCGACATGTCGATGCGCACCATGGCGTCCTCGCTGTCGAACAGGAACTCGGCCAAGGACTTGCACAGTTCGGTCTTGCCCACCCCGGTGGGACCGAGGAACAGGAAGGAACCATTGGGCCTGTTGGGATCGGCGAGACCGGCACGGGAGCGACGCACGGCGTTGGCCACGGACACCACCGCCTCGTCCTGACCCATCACCCGGTTGTGCAGGGCGTCCTCCATGCGCAGCAGTTTTTCCCGCTCTCCCTCCAGCATCTTGCTGACGGGAATGCCGGTCCACTTGGACACCACTTCGGCGATCTCCTCCTCGGTGACCTTATTGCGCAGCAACTGCTTTTCACGGGTTTCCGCCTCGCTGGCCATGGCCATTTGTTTTTCCAGGGCGGGGATCACCCCGTACTGGATCTCCGACATGCGCGCCAGGTCGCCGGCGCGGCGAGCGGCGTCCATGTCGAGGCGCGCCTGTTCCAGTTCGCTCTTGAGCTGGTTGGTGCCCTGCAGGGCCGCCTTCTCGGCCTTCCAGATCTCCTCCAGGTCGGCGTACTCCCGTTCGATCTTGTCGATATCCTGCTGGAGTTTTTCCAGGCGTTTTTTCGAGGCCTCGTCCTCCTCTTTCTTGACCGCCTCCCGTTCCATCTTGAGCTGGATCAGGCGCCGCTCCAGGCGATCCATCTCCTCCGGCTTGGAGTCGATCTCCATGCGGATGCGACTGGCGGCCTCGTCCACCAGGTCGATGGCCTTGTCGGGCAATTGCCGGTCGGTGATGTAGCGCTGGGAGAGTTTGGTGGCGGCGACGATGGCGGAGTCGGTGATATCCACGCCGTGGTGAACTTCGTAGCGCTCCTTGAGGCCCCGCAGGATGGCGATGGTGTCCTCCTCGCTGGGTTCGTCCACCAGCACCTTCTGGAAACGCCGCTCCAGGGCGGCATCCTTCTCGATGTACTTGCGGTATTCGTCGAGGGTCGTGGCGCCGACACAGTGCAACTCGCCCCGGGCCAGGGCGGGCTTGAGCATGTTGCCGGCATCCATGGCGCCTTCCGCCTTGCCGGCACCCACCATGGTGTGCAGTTCATCGATGAACAGGATGACGCGGCCCTCCTGCTTGGCCAATTCGTTGAGCACCGCCTTGAGGCGTTCCTCGAATTCACCGCGGAACTTGGCGCCCGCCAGCAGGGCGCCCATGTCCAGGCTCAATACCAGCTTGTCCTTGAGGCCCTCGGGCACTTCGCCGTTCACGATGCGCTGCGCCAGCCCCTCGACGATGGCGGTCTTGCCCACCCCTGGCTCGCCGATCAGCACCGGATTGTTCTTGGTGCGGCGCTGCAACACCTGGATGGTGCGGCGGATTTCGTCGTCGCGGCCAATCACCGGGTCCAACTTGCCGGATTCCGCCCGCGCCGTCAGATCGATGGTGTACTTTTCCAGGGCCTGGCGGTTGCCCTCCGCCTCCGGGTTGTCCACCGCCTGGCCGCCACGCAATTGCCTCACCACCTCTTCGAGCCGCTTCAGTTCGCCGTAGGGCTTGAGCAGCTTGCTGGTGTCGCCGTCGTCGAAAGCGGCGAGCAGAACGGTTTCACTGGAGATGAACTGGTCACCCTGTTGTTGAGAGCGTTTGTCCGCCAGATTGAAAAGCCGCGCCAGATTTTGGGAAACGGTGACATCCCCGGTGGGGTTCTGTACCCGCGCCAGGACATCCAGCCGCTCGGTCACGGCCTTGGCGATGGCGGCGACATTGAAACCGGCCTGAGCCAGCATGGGCTTGATGGAGCCGCCCTGCTGATTGAGCAGGGCCATCAGCAGGTGGGCGGGCTCGATGGCGGTATGGTCGCGGCCCACCGCCAGGGACTGGGCATCCGCCAGGGCGGTTTGCAACTGGTTGGTAAAGCGGTCGATACGCATGGTGCTTCCTCGGCAATCCAGGTTTACAGGGTATGTGCGGCTGGCGACGACGAATTTCAATGGTCTCGGTCGCCTGGATGGGAACCAGGGTACCTCCCCCCATGGAGGCGCCCCAGGGTTGCAGATCAATGAAACCGCGGACACAAACAGGAAAATTTGTCACTTAAGGGCGCCTCATTGATTGAGAGTGGTCTCTGCGCAACCTGACAGGCGCCAGCGCAAGGCGGCGTGCGCAGGGCAAGGCTGGTTGTCCTTGGCAAGCGAGCCAACGCCGCGCTGGCGTCTGTCAGGCCGCGCCCTGTGGGGCTTTCAGGCGAGCCCGCACTCTGAGTTCCAACTTCTCGACAGGCCACCAGCATGCCTGCGAAGCTGCGCCTTGATTGCGGGCTCGCCCGAAAGCCAGAGGCTACTCACAATCAATGAGGTGCCCTATAGTTACAACTGAGGAAATGGCGCACTCCACCCACCACAGGGAAACCAGGGAGATCCCAATGTCCAGTCATTACAAGCTAGCCAAATCGTTCCATCACGGCGGCAGGGAATACGGGTACTTTCCCTTCGACAAGGTCCGGGAAAAATTCGACACCGACCGGCTGCCGTTCTCCATTCGCCTGCTGCTGGAAAATCTGTTGCGTCACGCCGATGAAATGTTCGTCAGCGACGCCGATATCGAGGCGGTGGCGGACTGGCAACCGCAACGGGAACCGGACACGGAAATCGCCTTCGTGCCTTCCCGGGTGGTCCTCCAGGATTTTACCGGCGTGCCCGCCATCGTCGATCTGGCCACCCTGCGGGATGCCATGAAGGCCCTGGGGGGAGACCCCGAGCGCATCAACCCCCTCTCCCCCGCCGAGTTGGTGATCGACCATTCGGTGATGGT